>CAMJWL010000064.1 GCA_946409405.1 uncultured Bacteroidales bacterium | reverse complement strand
ACGGCTTGGGCATCGAAAATTCGATGTCGCAAGCCGCAAATTTTTTGTAGCCCTCTATTGCGCGGTTCACGAGTTCGAGCCGCTGGTAGTCGGGCAATAACGATTCTTTGGTCTTAAAAGGGTTTTGGGGGCTGATTACAAACCACAGTGCGTCCAGCCCCGAATTTTCTACGAGGTAGTTGGCGAGCATCAGATGCCCGTTGTGTATGGGGTTAAACGACCCGAAGTATAGACCCGTAGTAGCCATCTGTTTTAACCTTGATCTACTGTCCTCCTACTGGTTCGTTGAGACGGTAAATGGCCTTGGCCTGCTCCGCCTGTGTGTAGTCCCAGAAGGGGCCTATTGAGAGGCGTCGGAACGAGAGACCTTCGTACAGAGCGTCGGTGAAAGTCTCCGCCGAGCCGCTCGACACTGCTGCCGGGCTGTGAACCATTTCAAAACTGTTGAGCCTTTTTAACTCCTGCAACTGCAACTCAAACCAGTGCATTGTGCTTGGCGCGGTGGCCTGCGGGAGTTCGTTGATTTTGTCGCGGGATTTCTTGTAATAAATCTTGGAGTTCAACGCCTCTGCCTCGCTGTAAAACGGGCCTACCGCTATCTGACGGTGCGAGATGCCCCACCATATCGCCTTGTCAAACGCCTTTTTGGTGCCGCTGGAGATCTTGCCGCCGCCGCCGGTGATTTCCACCTCGCGTTTTTTGCTGTCGATGCGGATGCGGATAAAATACCAAAATACGGGCGGTTCGGGTTCCCGGTCGTCTATCAGTTGGGGACCTGCGATGTCACCGTCGTTGGTTTTGAGGGTGTCGATGTCCTTGGCACTCAGTGTGTTGCATGTAAGCAACGCCACAAACGCCATTATCATTATCCTTACAATTTTTTTCATGGCTTGTATGTCTTGTTATTGTTGGGTTGTATTAAATTCTGTCTGTAATTCCTTTTTCGCAAATTTCATACCATAAGAATTTGCAGAAAAAAATTAGTTTTTTTTATTTTGAGTGCAAAGTAAATCATTTTTTTAGATTTTATGATTATATTTGCAAAGAAATAATTAATAAAATTTTTAACGACTATGAAACGATTGTTTTTTATTGCCGCGTTGTGCAGCGTGGTGATGGTGAGCGGTTGCATGGAGACCACTTATCAGAACAAGAAGACCAACAACAACTCCACTACGACCACCACCGACGAGAACGGCAACACTACCACTACCACCACTACTACCGACGATAGTAGCAAGAATAACAATGGCAAGAGTTTCCACTCGGTCAGTGGCAAATTCTCCATCAACTTCCTCAATCCGCCGCAGGGACCCAGTATGCAGGAGGAGACCAACAAGGCGGGCATGGTGCAGATATTCCGCTATGTGGACGAGGTGGGCAGCAACGGCATGTACTTTGTCTTGTACAAGGATTTGCCCAAAGGCGTCATTACCGCCGACAACGTGGAAGACAAACTGAAACTCGAAGCCAACGCCTTCCTCAAAAATATTGGCGCGAAGTCCACCAAGACCGACGAGGAGCGTCTCAACGGCAACAAGGGTCTCAGTTTCTCCGGCACGGTGAACGACACCATCAAAATCAACATGAGAAACTACTTCGTGGGCAGGCGTTACTACCAGTTTGGCACCATAGGCACCACCTCCGCCATCTCCGAGAAGGATGCCAAAAAATTCCTCAACTCGTTTGAATTGGATTAGACTCGCTATGAAGCACGGCTCTTTATTTATCACCGAATTAAACAAATTGTATTACAATTAATTACATTAAACAAATGCCGCAAGCGGCGGCGAATTTAACGAACTCCCTCCAAGTGTGGACAATATTCGTTTTATTCGTAAAATTAAAATTCAACTTGTTGAATTTTAATTTATTAGTAGTGATTGAAAATTTGTTTCATTTGTTAAATTCGGTGATAAATGACATCGCCGTGGACATGGAGCGTCTCTGTAAGGTTGTTGTTGCGGCGGATGTAGTTGACCTCGCTCATGCAGACCTCCTGCGCAAACTGTGTGGCGTACTCCACGATATTGTCGATGACGTCCTTCTTGGCGTTGCCGCGTATGTCGTTGCGGGAGAGGTTGTTGCGCACCACGCCATATACGATGCCCGCGTTAAAATTGTCGCCCGCGCCAATGGTGCTTACGGGCGTGATGGAGGGTGCGTCGTATTCGTAGGTAACACCGCGCTGGTAGAACGCGCATCCGTCCTTGCCTTTGGTGTAGAAAAACATCGCGTTTCTATTGATGCTGCGGAGTGTTTCAAACGCGCCCGCCTGGTACTTGCAGCCAAAAATCAGCGCGAAATCCTCGTCGCTGCCCTTCACTATGTCGGCGAGGCTGATATTTTCCTCGATGTAAGGGCGCACCATGGGCAGGTCTTTGAGGTGCGGGCGGCGGAAGTTGGGGTCGTATATTATAATAGCCCCGTTTTGATGCGCCGACATCACGAGCCGCTTTACGCCCTCGCGGATTTCGGGCATTATGGCGTAGTAAGAGCCAAAGAGCAAGATGTCGTCCTTCTGGAACGGCGCGACAAAGCGCGTCAAGTCGGGCGACTGCGGTTTTTGTTTGTAAAATTGGTACTGTGCGTCGCCATTTTCGTCCAAGAAAGCCAGCGCAATCGAAGTCTGCATCGTGGAGCCGTCCACAAGTTGCTGCGGCGTTACGTGGTTGCTGTCGAGAAACTGTGCTATCTGTTGCCCGATGAGGTCGTTGCAGAAGTCAGACAAGAACACGGGATTGAGTCCGAGCCTGCCAAGCGAGACCGCGCTATTGAGCACCGAGCCGCCGGGATTGCCGCCTGTGGGTCGCCCGTTGGCAAACATTATGTCGAAAACCGTCTCGCCTATTGCGTAAATTTTTCTCATGATAAAGTTACCTTTTAAAATTTTCGCTAAAATTACATTTAATTTTTTGGATTATAGCAAAATTAATGTATTTTTGTAAAAAGTTTTTTTGATAAAACGCATACGAAATGGCAAAAGTACTCATAATAGACGATGAACGCGCCATCCGCAATACGCTCAAAGACATATTGTCGTTTGAGAATCACGAAGTTACACTTGCGCAGGATGGTGTTGAGGGCATCGAATTGGTCAAAAACAACAAGTTTGACATCATATTGTGCGACATCAAGATGCCCAAGATGGACGGCATCGAGGTGCTCGAGCAACTTATGCAGATGGGCGTGGAGAGTCCGATAGTGATGATTTCGGGACACGGCACGCTCGAGACGGCTGTGGAAGCCATCAAGAAGGGCGCATACGACTTTATCGAAAAGCCCCTCGACCTCAACCGCCTTCTTGTGGTAATCAAGAATGCCACCGAGCGCAGGGCACTCATCGCCGAGACCAAGGAACTCAAGCACCGCATCCACCACAAGTACGACATGGTGGGCAATTCTGAGAAAATCCGCCACGTCAAGGAGATGATAGAGCGTGTGGCACCCACCGAGGCGCGTGTGCTGATACTTGGCGAAAACGGCACGGGCAAGGAGGTGGTGTCGCGCTGGCTGCACGAAAAGAGCAAACGCGCCAACGGGCCTTTTATCGAGGTCAACTGCGCCGCAATACCCTCCGAACTCATTGAAAGCGAGTTGTTTGGTCACGAGAAAGGTTCTTTTACTGGCGCGAGCAAGCAGCAGAAAGGCAAATTTGAGGCGGCGGACGGCGGCACGATTTTCTTGGATGAAATCGGCGACATGAGCCTTGCCGCGCAGGCCAAGGTGTTGCGAGTGTTGCAGGAAAACAAGATTTCGCGTGTGGGCAGCGACAAGGAAATCAACATCAACGTCCGCGTAATCGCCGCCACAAACAAGAACCTGAAAGAAGAAATCAAGGAAGGGCGTTTTCGCGAGGACTTGTACCACCGCCTGAGCGTCATCATCATCAAAGTGCCTTCCCTCAACGAAAGGCTCGAAGACATCCCGTTGCTTGTAGATTATTTTAATAAACAGATAAGCGCGGAGTACAATAGTGCGCCCAAGACTTTCACCGACGACGCCATAGAGGAGTTGCAGAAAATCAATTGGACGGGCAACATCCGCGAGTTCCGCAATGTGTTGGAGCGTCTCTTAATCCTCTGTGATTCAGTGGTTAGCGGCAACGAAATCAAGGAGTATGTGGTGCCGATGAAATAGTTTTTTTCTTCGGAGGCGGAGCCACACAACAAACAGAAAACACGAAAACTTCTACAAATAAGAATTGGCAACAGACTTTTCGCAGACGTTCAGCAAGTTTAAGACGCTGAACGTCATCGTAATAGGCGACGTAATGATAGACTCGTACCTGTGGGGGAGCGTACACCGCATTTCGCCAGAGGCACCTATCCCCATCGTAAACACCACCCGGCGCGAACTCCGCATGGGCGGCGCGGCAAACGTAGCCCTCAATATCAAGTCGCTCACAGCAAACCCGATACTCTGCACGGTGATAGGCGGCGACTCGCACGGCGACGACTTCCTGCGCCTGATGGACGAGGATTCGCTCGACAAGAGCGGCATCGTCCGCAGCGACGAGCGCATCACCACCATCAAGCACCGCGTCATCAGCGGCGGGCAGCATCTCTTGCGCGTTGACGAGGAGATTACCACGCCTATTACAGCCCACGAGTCAGAAAAATTGTTGGCGCAGATAGATGCAATAATGCGCGGCACTCCCATCCATGCGGTTGTCTTTGAGGATTACGACAAGGGCGTTATTACCCCGTGGCTTATTGAGCGCGTAGTTAAGATAGCGCACGACAAGAACATCCCCGTCCTCGTGGATCCCAAAAAACGCAATTTCCTATATTATAAAGGTGTGGACGTTTTCAAGCCAAATTTCAAGGAACTCTGCGAAGGCGTCAACGTGAGCATCGAGAAGACCGACTTCGACGCATTGTTTGAGGCGGAGTGCAAGTTGCGGGAGATTTTGGGCTATGGGTATGGGTTCATCACGCTGTCGGAGCATGGTGTATTCCTCTCTGACGGCGAGAGTTACAAGAGGTTCCCGTCCGTTATCCGAGAGGTAACTGATGTGTCGGGCGCGGGCGACACGGTGATTGCAACTATAAGCCTCTGCATAGCCGCCGGCATCGACATTGTAACCGCATCGGAAGTTGCCAACATAGCCGGCGGACTCGTCTGCGAAAGGGTAGGGGTGGTGCCGGTGGATTACAACGCGCTGTTGAAGGTGCTAAAAGATATTGACCTCTAACATTAACAGCCTTGCCAAATGATTACCAATCTATCTGAGATAACAGACCTCACCAACCTCGAACTTGTGGCGGCGCACGTTACGGAGGGTTTTATTACGGGCTTGCACAAGAGTCCGTTTCATGGTTTTTCGTCGGAGTTCAACGAACACCGCCTCTACAACAAGGGCGAGTCCACCCGCCACATCGATTGGAAACTCTACGCCCGGAGCGAAAAACTTTTTGTAAAGCGTTACGAGGACGAGAGCAATCTCCGTTGCAGCATAGTGATAGACACCTCTACGAGCATGAAGTACCCGCAGAGCGGCAAGTACAACAAATTGGAAATGTCGGTGGTGTGTGCCGCCGCCATCATCAATTTGCTGCGGAGTCAGCGGGATGCGGTGTCGGTGTCGTTGTTCGATAAGGATATTTATTTTTCGTCAGACTGCAAGGTGTCCTCCACACATGCCAAGATGCTTTTTTCCAAATTGGAGGACATCGTGAGGGACAGGGATTTTGACGTGCCAAATAAGCCCCTCGCCACCGCGCCCGACGGCGGCGGCAATATAGCGGCGTGTCTGCACCAAGTGGCGGAAAACGCTCACAAGCGCAGCCTGATATTGATATTTAGCGACATGATGGATACGGGCAGCGAGGAGGAGATGTTTTCTGCGTTGCAGCATCTGAGGCACGCCAAGCACGATGTTATCTTGTTTCATGTGATGGACAAGAAAACCGAGGTTGACTTCGATTTTGAAAACCGCCCGTACAAGTTTGTTGATATGGAAACCGGCGGACAAGTAGCCCTCAATCCGTTGGAATACAAGGAGATATACCGCAACCTTGCGTCAGGTTTCTGCGAGCGTTTGAGTACCCATTGCGGCATGTACGAGATGGATTATGTGGCGGCGGATGTCGCCTTGTCGTTCAAGGAGATTCTCGCGCCGTTCTTGATAAAGAGGGCTGTATTACATTAGAGCCTCGGACAAGCGATTACGCTGTGGCGTTTTTTGCTCCTTGCCTTGGGCTGAAATTCGTATTGTACGGAGAGTTCGTGGCTGCCGCCAGTGCTGCTCAGAAGGTGTCCTACCGTGAAGTCGTAACTATATCCGATGTGGAAGTTGAAAATCTTGTAGCCGAGCATTATGGTGATAGCGTCTAAGTTGCTGTATGATTCGGCGCGTACAGCAACAGGAATACCCCTCAACCAACATCCCAAGGTAAAGGGATCTTTGTGCCAGTATGTGCCGATGCTGAGGTTGTCGGCCTGGGATGTGAAATCATACAACAATGTGAATGTAACGCTCTGCAAGTCTTGCTTGCTCTGGCGACCTCTGGGTCTTGTCTGTGGCGCACCGATGTATATTTTTGCGCCGCCGGAGAGAGAAACTTTCATGTTTTCGCGGTAAGAGTCGTCGTCGTAGAGCGATGCGCGGGGACGGAAGAGGTGGTCTATCGAGATGCCGCCCCAGTATTTGTCTGACGAGGCTATGCACGATACCTGCGCGTCGAGGAATGGCTTGTGCGACAACGGAGGGGTTTCGGTGGTGGCGTTTGCCACGAGGCCGAGTTCGTTGATCATGTCGCCGAAGATGAGTTTTTCAAAGTCAACGCTGCGCTGGTTGTATTTGAAGCCGATGCCTGGCCTCACTATCCATGTGCGGTTGATCTGAGTCCACCAAGAATAGCAGATGTCGATAACGGTGAGTGCGAGTGCGCCTGCGCCCGCTTCGTCCCTGAGTACCATAAGACCTACTCCACTATTGAGCTTGTGGAGATTCTGGTCGTAGGCTATGGCGTATGTATTGAATGTACCCACTTCCGGCCACTGGTTGCGGTAGTTGAGCGACACCCTGCTGCCAAAGCAATCGCCTGCATACGACGGCGCGAGGTACAGCGGAGCGGCGTAAAACTGCGAGAACTGAATAATCTGTCCTTGTGCAGTGTGCGTCAGGGCGGTTAACAGAGTTGCTATCGTGAGTATGTATATAAATAGTTTTTTCATAACGGTACTCTATGCTATTATTTTTGCTCGTATCTTATTTGATAACGTTATTGATGTTTATTTATTTTATGTTGTGCCGTTTTTTTTGAATTGTCATTCATTACAGATGTCGGGCATACGCTTGCAGATTCGCTCCAAAATTTTTGCCAAATCTTGCACTTGGTATCCAATATCTTCTGCGGCTATTGTTAATTGCGTGGTATTCAGGTTGGTATAATCGTTTTTGAGAGCCGATTGCATTTTTTCTCTGCGGGCTTGTAGTTTGTCGAAATCTTCCTTCAAATAAGCCACGTCGTCTGGCATACCGTCGGGATAGTCGTCAGAAAAATGGCGGCGGATTATTTTTTCTTTCTGCAATATGTTGAAAATCTCGTCGCGTGCATTGGCGATGGCGGTTTCGAGTTGCTGGGCGGCGAGGCGGTTGTTTTCGTCCTCCTGACGCTTCATGTAGTCGTTGATTACGGCGTTTGCCTTCTCGCGGCAGAGGTGGCAGTATGTGGAGTTGACGTCGCTCTTGAGTTTTTCGCAGTATGAGGTGGCTTCCGCGCTTGGGCGCATTGTTTTGAGGCGGTCTATCTTGGCTGCGAATACCTTGGCGTATTGCTCGTTTTCGATGCGTGAGGTGATGGAGTAGAGTTCGTATAGTGCGCCGTTGTCGCTGGTCTGGGAGGGGAAGACGATGGAGTGGAGTATGGCCAGTTTTTTCTCGTTGTCTTCTGGCGACGACGTTTTTTTGCCCGGAGTGTCGTATTCTTCTATTGTGAGGGCTATGTTCTTGATGTTTTTGAGGTTGTTGTCGCCGTCGAGATAGCCCTCAGCGTTGGTGATGATGGTCTGGTATGTGGGCAGAAACTCGTTTTTGAACACAGGATTAGAGCCAAACTCCTTGATGCGAGACTTCATGGTGGCGCGGAGTTTCACGTAGTTTTCAAATATTTGCTGGAAGAGCGGCTTTAAGTCGTCGGTGATGCGGTTTTTGGTGTTGAGGGTGTAGTTGTTGATGCTCGATTTTAGGGTTACAAAGTCGTTGAGGTAGTCTATTAGTTTGAGTTCCTGCGTGTAGATTTCGGGGCTGAGGAGTTGGTTTTCGTATGCTTTTTTCACTTTTGCGAGCCTTGCCTCCACGGTTTCGCTGGTGGTCTGGTCGCCGATTACTGGGTCGGAGACGTATTTTGATTTGTAGTTTACTATCACCATGAATGGATATTGCGGACATCTTACGAGAGATGCTATTTTGTCGCGGTCGAGACGCGGGTTGTCTATGGTGTCGAGGTATTGCGATAGTGCTTCCGATTGGATTCTTGCCGAGCCTTTCTGGGACGGTATGAACGAATATACGCTCACCGACGCCACTCGTTTGCTGAATCCGTCTTCTTCGTACAGCCTTATGGTGGAACTGAATTTGTATTCCTTGTTGGTGGTCTTTGCGGTGATGAGGCCGCCGAGTTCGCCTACGAGAGTCTTGGCTGCTGACATCGGGGTAGAGTAGTCGGCGATGGATTTTAGTTGCGACGCCACAAAGTCGAATATTTTGTTTGGGGTCGCCTTGGTGATTATGTCAACGTTGATGTTGCAGTCTATCTTGCTGTTGCCGATGGTGGTGAGCGGCAGGTTGTCCATAAGCCTTATCGCCTCGTAGCTGTCTGCCGTGTAGGTCTTCATAGTGCCGTCGGTGGTTTTCACGTTGAAGTTGAATATTGGGTAGCACAGTTTGCCGAGGGCGGTGCCGTCTATTGTGGCGGTGATGAGGATGTTTTCGGGGTTGGGACACTCTGCGCGGCGTTTTTTGGGCAGGGCGGCGTATATGCCGTTGAGCGCGGTCTGAAATTTGGTGCCGTTGAATAGGTACATGTCAGACGACAGGTAGTGCCATTCGCTGTTGAACTCGTATGGTACGGTCTTCTTGAACTCCGGGTTCACTACGATGATGTCCTGCGCGAGTGCTGTGGAGGCCGCTATCAGCCACAGTAGCACGGTGATTATGGGGTATGGTGTCTTGTTTGTCATCTCTCTATTAAATTAATGTGTTTGTGAAAAAAACTCGATTATTGGTTAATTATCCCTCCATCCTATGCGGGCAAGGCGCATGGTTGTGATTAGCAATATGGGATAAAACGCAGGATCGTAGTGTTGTGGTATGATGGGTGCAAGAATCAGCATCGCGGCTGTAATCATAGCCGATACCTTATAATAATGTCTCCAGAAAGGCTTGGTAGATTTTACCGCCCATGCCGCTACTACGTGGGTGGGCAATGCCCAGAGGAGGTTCATATTGTTGGCGGTAACGGTGTGTTCGGTGAGAAACCACATCACTAAAAACAATATGCCAAACATGCCTAATATAAATATCCACGCCTTGTCGCCGCCAGTGTGGTATGTGTGAGTGTTTATCTCCTTGTATGTGCGCCATGCCCACCATGCAAACAACAGCCACAGCAATAGGGTGGGGGAGAGGTAGGTAAGGAAGTCGGTGCGGCTCACGGGCTTGTCGGCTCTTATTACGATGCTGTTGCGTTTTACGATAGGTTCTGCCTTGCCGTTGTGCATTATTTGGGTGGCGTTGATGGTGCTATACACGTAGTCGGGCAGAAACATCGCCGTCATTGCCGTGGCATTCTTATCTACGGGGAGCCCCATAAGCAATGTGATGCCAAGCCTGAACCATGGCATCTCCTCTATCCTTTCGTCGATGGCGTCGCGGAGGGTGAAGGCGTATGTGGTGTCTGGGTATATGATGTCGTTGCCGCAGGCATTTTTAAGCACGTCGCGGATGCGCGTGGCGCAGTTGTCTTCCAGGAAGTTGTATTTGTAATTGCGGTTTTTTTCGAGAACGTTCCATTCGAGGAAGTCATATACAGCCTGCGCCTGTTCGGGGCTGAGGTTGAGCAGTTGCTCGTGTACTTCGCGCTTTTCCTTGAGGTATTCCAGTTGGAAAATTATGTAGTCGTAGCTGGAAACCGAATAATCCAGGAACCCCCGGACGAATTTTAGCACGAAAAACGGCTGGTGGTAGTTGAATGTGCCATAGTTATATACCCTGTCGATACCACGCGACACAGACTGCGCCCTGAACGCACAATGCCCGAAAGAGGAGTATATCTCCTTGCCGTGGGCGCATGTCATTATGCTGATTTTCAAATCGTTGTAGGCTCTCTGAGCCGTTACTGCGATGCATTGCAATAGCAACGCGGCTATTAATAATATACGTTTCATTGTAGTTGGTAAATTTCAGGACGTAAAACTACAATTTTATTTTTCATAATCGTGTATTTTTTTGTAATTTTTTTTTATAATTTTGCGTTCTCAAAAAGGTGAGCCAAAAAGCCATGAGAAAATTGTTGTCCATATTGCTGCTTGCTTGCCTTGTGGGCGAGTCCAATGCCCAGGAGTACAACTTTGCGTCGTATTACCTGGACAAACTTGGCATATCGCCCGCCTTCGTGTCGGTGGGCGACTACAATGAGGTGGGATTTGCACTGCGCAGCCAGTGGCCCGGCATCGACGGCGGCTACAAGGTGTATATGGCGGAGTACCAGCAAAAACTGCCTGCGGTGTCGAGCGGCATCGGGGCGAGGATTTGCGGCGACGCGGGCTATCACAGCGCGTTTGCAGCCACGTGCGCGGATGTGCTGTACGGCTACGAATTTGCGATTACCAGCAGCCTCAAATGCAGTTTGGGCATGTCGGCGGGGTATGTTGGCAGGACGCTCAGGCAGGGCGATATGGTGTATTATTCGATGATAGACCCCGCCACGGGCAACATCTCCGGCATTGCTGAGACCGCTCCTGCCGATAGTTACCACTGCATGACATTCGGCTCCGGCGTGGCGGTATATACCAAGGAGACGATGGTGGCGATAGGACTCCACAGGCTCGCCAACATGGTGCTTACCGGCACGTCAAACTATTCGCCGATGGTGCTGTCGGTGGTGGCAAACCACAAGATTAAGATAGGCGGCACGGAGCATCGCAGAGAGCAGTTTGTAGTGCCTACCCTTTGCTACTCGCACTCGCGGTACGCCGACATGATAATGCCGGGCGTATATTATTCGGGTTACAAGATGCTGCTGTCGCTCGCTTTCCGCATGGAGAAGGCAGACAAGATGGCTACATCGCTGGTGACTGGCGTTGGATTCGATTTTGGACGGGTGGAGTTGAGCGTTGGTTACGAGATGGAGACATCGGCGGTATTGAGACAGACCTGCGGGTCGTATGAGGCTGGTATGAAGTACAAATTTGAAAAAAACGAAAAAAAAAGTGGTGGTAAAACAATATTATGCCCCGCTTTTTAGTTATTAAAGGAAAAAAATGTTTAAAACTCTATACAATATGAAAGCGCGATTGAAAATAATATTGCTGGCATGTCTGGTAGCAGGGAGTTCGCTGATGATGACGTCCTGCGGACCAAAAGTGCAGCAGAGAAAAGGTTCATCTGGCAAGACTGGATGGGGCTACAACGACCCGAAGTGGGGCGGATTTGAGGTGGCCGAATACGTGGAGCAGGAGGCTGGCCCCGGTCTGGTGCTCATAGAAGGCGGTACGTTTACGATGGGTAGCGTGGAGCAGGATGTGATGTACGACTGGAACTCCATGCGTAAGCGTGTTACCGTATCGTCTTTCTATATGGACGAGACCGAAATCTCCAACGTGGACTACCGCGAATACCTCAACTGGGTATGTAAGGTGTTCTTAGGCGAATTTGACGAAGTTTATTTCAGGGCACTGCCCGACACTCTCTGCTGGCGTAGGCGTTTGGCGTTCAACGAGCCTTACGTGCAGTTTTACTTCCGCCATCCTGCCTACAACGATTATCCTGTAGTAGGTGTAAGTTGGGACCAAGCGAGCGAGTATTGCCTCTGGCGTACCGACCGCGTGAATGAGAAGGCCCTCATCGACTACGGCTTCATAGAGTACCAGAACGATCAGAAAGGCAACCTAAACTTTAATACAGACGCATACGTGGCTGGCAAGTACGAGGTTAATGTAAGGAAATACATATCAAACGAGAGCGAACGTCCGGTTAATATTGCGGACGGTATCATTCTCCCGAATTACCGCCTCCCCACCGAGGCAGAATGGGAGTACGCAGCACTCGCACTCATCGGCAATGCCATCACTTCTCCTGAGCGTATAGTAAACCAAAGGCTCTATCCATGGAACGGACACTACGTCCGCAACGAGGAAAAGGCCAACCGCGGTCTCTTCCGTGCCAACGTACAGCGTGGTCGAGGCGACCTTATGGGTGTGGCTGGTTACTTGAACGATAACGCCGCTCCTACCGCTCCTGTGGATAGTTACTGGCCCAACGACTACGGTCTCTACTGTATGGCGGGCAACGTGAACGAATGGGTGTTGGACGTTTATCGTAATTTCACCAACCAGGACGTTGAGGAGTTTAACCCCTTCCGTGGTAACGTATTCCAGGTGCTCGACATGGATGCCAACAACGAATTTATCGTGGACGACACCACTGGTCGTCTCAAATACCGCAACATGACCGACGAGGAAAGTGCCGACCGTGTCAACTATCAGTACGCCGACAACATCAACTACAAGGACGGTGACCTCAAATCGTCCATCGACAAGTCTCTCTGGGAACAGAAGCAGGACGGCGAGGCTGTGGAAGATATAGGTTCGGAGCGCATGTACCACAATAAGAATGCAGAAGGCAATGCTATGACCTCTCTCGTCAACGACCGTGTAAGGGTATATAAAGGTGGCGGCTGGAGAGACCGTATCTACTGGATGGTACCTGGAACAAGGAGGTTCTTGCAGCAAGACCGTAGTTCCGACGACATCGGCTTCCGTTGCGCTATGATTCGCGTAGGTAGCCCGAGTGGTGTATCTGGTAAGAGATAATAAGAAGTTTGTTACTTATGGATTTGTCCGTGCGGAATCCTTGCAAGAGGAGCCCGCACGGATTTTTTTTTTGAATAAATAGAAAAAAATCTGTTTTCAAGGCTGTTTTTTTTATATAAAATTGTAGTTATTTCTATTAGAATTTGTAACTTTGCCAACGATTTTTTGAGATAACATGGACATTGCAATTCTATATAGAGGAATCGGCATCGGATTCTTGGCGGCGTGCCCTATCGGCGCGGTGGCGATTCTGTGCGTCCAAAAGACCATTCAAAAAGGTTTTTGGCAGGGGTTCCTGATGGGCGTTGGGTCGGCATTCGGCGATTTCTTTTATGCCTTGGTAACTGGTTTCAGCCTGTCGTTCATATCAGAATTTTTGGTAACCCATCGTATCAGCCTGGGCATTTTGGGCGGCTTGCTGATGATATATTTGGGGTGGAGCATCTTCCGCAAAAACCCCGTGGAGCAATGGAAGGAAAACAAGGCGCGCAACAAACTTGCAAATTCCAAGCGACGTATCTTGGGCGATTTTGCAGCAAGTTTTGGGCTTACTATTTCCAATCCGTTGACTATCATTGTGTTTGGCGGCTTGTTTACAGCGTCGGGTGCTATCAGCAACGAGACGCCGCCGCTGGAGACCGCGTTCCTATTGCTCGGCGTCATCACAGGCGCGGTGATATGGTGGGCGTTCTTGGCTTTTGTAGTGAATATCTTCCGCGACCGTATCGGTCCTCGGCATATCATGTGGATCAACAAGATAACTGGTGTCTGCGTATTGATATTTGGTGCATCTGTAATTATAATGGTATCTTTTTTCAATGACAAACTTTAACCTTTGGATACTCGCCCTGTTGTGTGCCACGATGACGCTTGTGTCATCGTGCCAAAGCGAGATTATGCCTTCTCTTACGGTAACGTATGTAAGCGGCGATGGCAGCAAACACGAGATGGATGTCTTTTATAACGAGTGTTATTTGGACATCAGCAAGCCTACAATCCTCTATTTTCACGGAGGCAGTTGGGTGAGTGGCTCGCGCCGCAAGATTCATCAGCGTTACCGCGAGCCGATGCTCAGGCAACTTATCGAAAAAGGGTTTATAGTTTTTTCTGTGGATTATAGGCTTGTGGGGCTTGGTCGCGGATACATGGAGGGCGCGGTAAGCGACTGCCGGGACGCCCTATCTTTTGTTCTCAAAAATGCCGACAACCTTGGAGTAGATACCTCCCGGATAGGTTTTTGGGGGTCGTCGGCGGGGGCGCATCTCGCGATGATGACGGCTTTTGCCGATTCGATTGCCTCCAGACATGTGAAATTTATAGTGGACGACTTCGGCCCCGTGGATATACATGGCATGAGCCTGGCAGTGCCTGCATGGGGCAGGGAACTGGTTTCCGACATGATTTTTAACCTTGGCAGCAAAAACCTTCAAAAATTCGACTCTCTCATTTCTGTATATTCGCCTATTAATTATGACACCCAGATTCCTGTACTTATCTTTCATGGCGAAGACGACAACGTGGTTAATATTTCGCAGTCGCAGATGCTGCACGAACATCTCCCTAACAACAGTCATTTTATCACCTTCCCCGGCAACGCGCACGGACTCAAAAATCTTGATTCGCTGCAATTAAGGCAGTATGTGCAAAGTTTTGAAAACTTTATGGATACGGTTTTGGATGTTGGGTATGGTGGAATACAGGCTTTCGGTGTTGACGAAATGGCTGCGAAGTAACATTTTTTAGAAGGCAGACGAGCCGTTCGCATAGTTGGAGTGCGGACGGCTCGTCCGCTAAATAAATTGTATGCAGACGAGCCGTCTGCACTCCACACGTATAGACACAAAAAAAGGAGCAAGCTCCTTGAGACGCACCGCTACAACCGCTTATCCTTGCTTACTTCCGCACCTGGGGAGGTTCGCAGGAGCTGGTCGTTCAAGACTTACTCCGACTGCAAAGGTAGATACTTTTTTTAACATACCAAACTTTTTTGCAATTTTTTTTATAAAAAAATTTTTTTCAGTTTTATTGGGCTGGATGTCAATAGTTTGCACAGAAAAAAAAATTTTGTGTTATATTATTTGAAATATTCTTTTTATCTTTGTAAGGTTAAATAAGCAAGATTGACTATAAATGATAAGTGAAGATAGCCGCCTGTATTGGTCGAAGTCGCTGTATTGGGGACTCGAAATCGGGCTGGACATAGTGTTGTTCTGCATTGTGGGGCAGTGGTTGTGGGACAGACCGTTTGACGTAACGGGCTTTATGCCGTACCTGATAATTTCGGTATGCGTATATCTGTGCCACAAGGATTTGGTTAGCATCAGTCCTAAGATACCCTATTCGGAGTTGCTGCTCGCGGGGGTATGCGCCGGGGCGTCGGCGTCGCTGATAGTGGATTTGTACGCGGTGATATACGTCAAGGTGTATGACCCGTCGTACATGGAGCAAATGGTGCAACAGTCGGCGGCTCTCGCGGATCAGTTTGGCTACAAGGACGGCGACATGGTGGAAAACATGCGGCAGATATTTGCGCCTGTGCTAATGATAACTACCACAATAATTTACACCATAGTGTCGCTGATAATGTCGGCTTTTGGAGCGTTTTTGGTTAATCTCCGCCGTAACAGCGGCAACAAAAGCAACGACAATAAAAACAACGGCAACAAAAGCAACGATAGCAAAGAAAACAACAACAACGACAACAAGGATAGCAATATCAAGCAACAAAACTAAAATGGATATATCTGTAATTGTACCGGTATATAATGAGGACGAGTCTATTGGCGAACTCCGCGAATGGATTGCCAAGGTGATGCAAGAAAATAATTTCAGTTATGAGATTATAATGATAGACGACGGCAGCACCGACCATTCGTGGCAGAAGATAGAGGCTATGGGCGCGGAAGACAGCCGTGTGAAGGGCATCAAATTTCGCCGCAACTATGGCAAGTCGGCGGCGTTGAACGAGGGTTTTCGCGCCGCGCAGGGCAACGTGGTGATTACCATGGACGCCGACCTTCAGGATTCGCCCGACGAAATCCCCGAACTCTACCGTATGATAACGGAGGAGAAGTACGACGTAGTGTCGGGCTGGAAGAAGAAGCGTTACGACCCGTTGTCCAAGACTATTCCCACCAAGTTGTTTAACGCGGTAACTCGTTGGTTTTCAGGTATTAAACTGCATGATTTTAATTGCGGGTTGAAAGCCTACCGCAGCACCGTGGTAAAGAGCGTGGAGGTGTATGGCGATATGCATCGTTATATCCCCGTGCTTGCCAAACAGGCTGGTTTTAAGCGGATTGGCGAGAAGGTGGTGCAGCACAGGGCGCGGAAGTACGGCGTTACCAAATTTGGCATGGAGCGGTTTGTGAACGGTTTTCTGGACCTGTTGACCGTGAACATCGTGCTTAAATTTGGCAAAAGTCCGATGCACATTTTTGGGCTTATCGGCACGTTGAGTTTCTTGGTTGGCTTTGGAATCTTGGTGTATCTGAGCATTGCCAAGATATTCTGGAATCAATGGAAGATGACCGACAGACCGCTGTTTTACTTCGGGTTGCTGACTTTGCTATTTGGCACACAACTGTTTCTGACGGGCTTTGTGAGCGAACTCGTGGCGAGGTCGTCGTCCGACAGAAATACTTATATCATAGAGAAAAAGTCGCAGATGGACTGACTGTGGTCTGAGGTTTGGTACTTTTTTTGTAGATAACGATTACAAATATACAAAACAAATTTTATCACAATATGGCAGCGTTTAACGACGAAAAATCGCAGAAATCCATCAAGGAAATCATCCTTGTGTTTTCTGACATAGACGTGAAAATCA
>CAMJWL010000063.1 GCA_946409405.1 uncultured Bacteroidales bacterium | reverse complement strand
GCAACTTTTCCGCGATTTCGTCGCCGGTCTCGCTGCTTTCCATATCGTTGGCGGGCAGGGTGATTTTCATATCGTCGTCGTTGATGGAGAGGGCAACTGACTTGTTGCTGCGCCTTACGAATGTGAGAGCCTCGTTGGTTGCGATGCGGAATAGCCACGTGTACAGCGTCGATTCGAGCCTAAATCTGTCCAACGACCGCCACGCCTTTATAAAGGTGTTTTGCAGCACATCGTCGGTCTCGTCGTGTGTGCCTACGATGGTGCGGATGCGGCTATACAACTGTGTGCCAAATTGTTTGACAATAATCCTGAATGCCGCTTCCCTCGTCTTTGGGTCGGCAAACAGAGTCATTATCACCTCGTCGGTGTATGTGGTGGCTTCGTTCATTATGGCGAATGGTTTGGTGGAGAAAAAATCCGCGCACGGCGGTGATTCCGCTGCAAAGTTAGTGTTTTTATATGATAATTGGTTGTTAAAAAATACGAAAAAATAATGTATTTTTTTATGATAATATTTGGAAACTCGCCCCGAAAAGTGTAACTATAATTACCTTCCCCGTCCGTAAATCATTCCTCCCACGACAGCCGTGAGCGGTGCGGTCAATACGAGTCCCATGCTGCCTACGACGGTGTGGAGTATCTCGGCGGAGATGTAATTGGAATTGACGATGCACTCAAAGGGCATCCCTTTGCTCATAAACGCCATAAATGCAAATGTAAATCCGCCCGAATATGCGAAAAGTAGGGTGGTGGTGGTGGAGCCGATGACTGGGCGGGCGATTTTGAAGCCTGATTTTATTAATTCTTTGGCGGAGAGTTCGGGCAGGCGGCAATGGATTTCGTCGATGGAGGCGGCGATGTCGGTGCTTACGTCCATCAATGCGCCCGATGCCGAGATAAATACTGTTGCAATGAATATCGACGACAGGTCGAGGTCAAAAAATCCGCCATAAATCAACGCCTCGCTGTAATCCTGCACCGTGCCGGGAATCTTGAACCAATGCGCCGACACCATCGAGACCACAGCCGTAAACGCAATGCCGCAAAAACATCCGCACATTGCCGTCAATCCTTTTTTGCCGACGCCCGACACCAGCAATATCACCACAGCAGCCGTCAAAAACGAAACGCCCAATCCCAACGGCACGGGCGAAATCCCTTTCAAAAACATCGGCAGCAACACTTTCCAAAAGCACAACGCCGTGAATATGAACGACATAATTGCTTTCAGTCCCGTCTTGCCCGCAAATGCAATCAGTGCAATTACAAAAATTGCCGCCAATGCCAATTCCACGCCGCTGCGGTAATAATCTTGCGCTTTGACGGTCAATACTTTGTCGTGGGCGTCGTCGGTTTTTATTACCGTCAATGCAATGTCGCCCGACACAAAAAGTTTGTCGATGTTTTTTTGTCCGTTGAGGATGTTTTCGGCGGTGAATACGTTGCCGTCAAATTTGCCGCCGTGAATCTTGATTTTGAGTTTTTGGTTGCCGATGGTAACTACCGAAATCGTCTGCAACTCGGTGTTGTCAACCTCCAAAACCTCGCCTTTTTCGTAAAAAGTGTTTTCAATCAAAGAAGGATTCTCGAAACCCGTCGGCAGCAACGCCAGGACGAGAATCAAGAATCCTACAATTATTATAAATAATGTGTTCTTATTCATTTATTTGAGGTTAGCGAGGCGCATCATTGTGTTTGGGATGTCGGTGTTGTCAAAATAACCCTCCAACTGTGCGGAGCCGTTGCCAATGGAATATACCGGCACGGGCAGTGCGGTGTGCGAGTAACTTGCCCATTCTACGCCAGCCTTGTTGTCGATGATGTGCGTTGCTGTTACTGTAATTGGCTCATAACCACCGTAAAACAGTTGTTTTTCCTCGTCGGAAAGTTTCACCGACTTGTCGCCCTTGGCAAAGAGGTAAGCCTCTTTCAGACGTTTGGTTTCGTAATCGGAGAGTTTTAGTGCGCCGTCGCCGCCAATGCCAAAGTTTTCCTGCAATTTGGCGAGAACTGCGTCAAATTTTGGATTAGTCTTTACAAAATCCTTCATTTCGTGTCCAAAAGTTTCAAACGAAACTACCTGATTTTGCATCAGTTGGAATGCTGATTCGTACTTAGTGCCAGCAAAACCAAGTGTCAAGCCGCCGCACTCGTGGTCGCCAGTGAAGACGATGAGAGTCTCGTCGGGATGTTGCTTGTAAAAATCCATCGCAACACCAATGGCGGCGTCCAATGCCAATGTTTCGTAAATATTTGATACAGCGTCGTTTGCGTGGTCTGCCCAGTCGATTTTGCCGCCTTCGGTAAAGAGGAAGAAGCCCTTGTCCTCGTTGTAGAGGAGTTCTATGCCCTTCTTCACAAAATCGCGGAGTACGATGCGGTCGTCGTCGGATTGTTGGATGTCGAGGTCTATATTATAAGGCAATGCCGAGCCGTCAGTCTTTTCGTTGGTTACTTTGTTGATAGTTGCCAACACCTTGCCTGACTGAGCGTTGAGCGCGTCGAAATCTTTGCGCGTGGTGGTTACGGTGTAGCCCTTTATTTTCAACGAATCGATGAACTGATCCTTGGTCATATCCTTGTATTTGTCCCAACGGGTGAATCCGCCGCCGAAGTAGTCAAAATTGCTTTTCAAGAGCCAATGTCCGATAGATTCGTACATATTGCGGTCTTCCACGTGCGCGTAGAAGCAAGCGGGCGTGGCGTGGTCGATACTCACACTCGTTATTACTCCAACCTTCATACCCGCCTTCTTGGCTTTTTCGGCGATGGATTCGAGGTTGGCGGTGCGGTCGCCGTTCATCGAGATTGTGTTGATGGTGGTCTTGTTGCCTGTTGCAAGGGCAGTTGCAGCGGCGGCAGAACAAGTGATAAACCTGTTTTCGGCGTTAGTGGTTGCCAATCCCACGCTCGGAAATTTGCGGAGGTTCAATGCGCTGCCGTCGTGATTGTAGATGCCGCAGGTCTGCTTGTTGAACTGTTCGCGGAATCCCGGCTCGCTTATAGCCTTCTCCGCCATTGTAATCTGCGGCTGCGACATTCCGTCGCCCACGAAGTAGAATATGTATTTGGGTGCTTTGCCATTGGCGGCTGCGCCGTTGGATTGCGCCTTCTCGGAGTTGGTGCCGCCGCACGCCGCACACAGCAGCAGAGCCGCGCCCAATACCATTGAGTAGAATTTGTTTTTCATTTTTTAGAGTTCTTTTTGTATTAATATCACCGCCCAAAATTACAAATAATTTTTATATTTAATAAAAAAACTTTCCGATGGGCTGTCAGTTGATTTTTTCTACAATGAAGCGTAAGCCTTGATTTCCCTTTTAACTTTTTTTATGTAATCTGCCATACACTTTTCTGCAAAAACTCCGTCTATATTTGTGTAAGACGTTTGTAAAAACATAAAAAAACACCAACCATGAAAAAACTTTTGTATTTGGCAGTTGTTGCCATAATGATGATGATTGCAGACACCGCATCGGCGCAGTGGACGGATATTTTCAACAATCCGGGCGGCAGCACTAATAAGGCGGAACTCTCCACCAACAAGGCGGCTACCATCCAGTGGGAAGCCTTGGAGCAGAATCTTGGCGATGTCAAGCAGAAAGTGCCCACCCTCGTGGAGTTCACCTTCACCAATACCGGCGACAAGCCCGTGATGATTCTTGACGCGGAGGCTTCGTGCGGCTGCACCAAGTTGACTTTTAAGCGTGAGCCTGTGGCTCCTGGCAAAAAAGGCACAATTTCCACCGTTTATGTTTCGGAAGATGGAGAGACCGGCATTTTCAATAAGTCGATTACTGTAAAAATGTCGCTCGCCGCGCCCAACGATGTCTATGTGCTAAAACTCAACGGCAATGTCGTGAAATAAAAACCTCTGATGCTAAGAACGTTACTACTATTTGCAATTATAACGGCACTCGGCAGCCTGCCCTCAAAAGCCCAATCGGACGACGGTTGGTTTACGGGCAGGCTTTTATTATTATGTGGTGGCGATGGCGACAACGGTTGCCGGATCCAGGTAAACCATGCGCAATATTACAATTTCAGCAACATGTTTTCGTTGGGTTGTGGATTTGGTTATATTATGGACAACAGCCCTCTGATGCCGTTCTCTGCTGAATTTCGTCTGCGTCCATCGTCGAGGCACAGGATTATGCCTATGGTATTGTTTTCGGGTGGATATGCAGTGCCGTTGGGCGGCGATGGCAAAGGGCAGTCAATAATAACCCCAAGAATCGGACTCGAAACGGGGAGACTTGCGAGGTTCCGCTGCGCCTTCGACGTTGGATGTCAGGTTCTTGGGGGTAATTGCAATTGGATTGTTGGAGCGGGAGTTGTGTTCTAATTAATTGTTAATCAGCACCGATACGCCTATCTGCCACCATGCGTAATGAGAGGACGCCACTTCGCTGAATGCAGCCACGCTATGGTTGAACTTGTAACGTGCCCCTGCAAAACCATAACTGTCGAAGTCTGTGGAGATGTCGTCGGAATATTCTTTGGTGTCCGCCTTGATTTTGCGGTGCTTTACTCCAAAGGCGATGCCCGCGTAAGTGTCGAGGTTGCGCACCCAAGAGTAATGCAATGCGCCGCGTGTGCCGCCACGCCAATATGACGCATTGTATTTGACATCTTTGCGGAGACGGCTGTCGTATCCTGTGCGGCTGCCCGCGCCAATGCCACCGTAAATGCCGCCGCTCACAGAGCCGTTGCGGTTGATGACGTTTGGCAGAAACGAAAGGTCGCCCGCAAACTCAACCGACGGTAAGAAAATGTTGTTCCAATGGTTTGATTCGCGGTTTACTGTGCCGCATCCCACTCCGAAGTTAAGACCTATCGAATACGGAAAAAACTCGTTTTGGGCGTTGGTCTCGACGGAAGTGCCGCATATCATCACAAGCGCGGCAAATATTGTTAACAAAAATGTTTTCATAATCTGTTGTAATCAATGTTTTAGAACGTTACCGCGTCAGGGAAACTGCCCGAACTGCTGCCGAGGTTCATGTCGTTGATGGTGTCTATGTCCTCCTGCGAGAGAGTCAGATTAACGCCCTCGATGTTGGATTTCAGGCGGTCGTACTGAGTGGATTTTGGCAGGGGGAGGATTCCGTCCTGGATACACCAAGCCACGCACACCTGAGCCACGGTAGCATTATATTTGGCGGCGATGGCAGTGAGAGTGGGGTCGTGCAGCACCATGCCGCGACCGAGCGGACTCCATGCCTCAACGAGGATGTTGTTTTGACGGCAATACTCCACCACTTCCTGCTGACGGTAGCCAGGGTGATGCTCTATCTGGTTGACCATCGGCGGAATGTTGGCAACGTTGAGAAGCGCGTCGAGATGGTGGTTCCAAAAGTTGCTTACTCCTATCGCCTTGATTTTCTGCGCTTTGTAGAGGTCTTCGATGGCGTGCCATGTCTCGGCATTGATTTCTGCCCAGTCTTCGCGCCTTGATGGCGAGCATGGCCAGTGGATGAGGTAGAGGTCGAGGTAGTCCACCTGAAGGTCGCTGATAGTTTTTTCAAAAGCCCTCAGTGTTTTTTGGTAGCCAAATTCTGTTTTCCATACCTTGCTTGTGATAAACAAGTTTTCCCTCGGCACACCGCTCTTGATGATGGCGTCGCCGATAAATTTTTCGTTGCCATATACCGATGCCGTGTCGATGTGCGTGTAGCCGAGCGAGATGGCGTGTAGCAAAGTGTCTGCCACGGTGTCCTCGTCGGTATTGTGCCAAGTGCCGAGACCAATCTTCGGAATCGCCACTCCGTTGCTTAGAATATAGTTTTCCATTAGATTTGATTCGTATTATGTTTTTGATTACGGTGCAAAGGTAATCAAAAAAAATGAATTTTTGACCTAACGCGAAAAAAAATCAATCAAAAAACGGGGTATTTTTACGAAGTAATTTTTTAATTAAGTATCTGATAATCAGTTGTTTGATTAATTGAAAAATGTCGTATACACTGAGGAAATCTATCAAAAAAAGACACATTTCCTCAGTGAATACGACATTTTTGGTGGGGTGGAAGGGGATTGGTTAATACCTTACCTTGAAACTCCTGCCCGCAATCCTTACAATCGCAATGCCACCAAAAGAACGGCTGATTGACACTTCTTCGCGGTCGCGCTGAGTAACGCCGTATTTGAGGGGGCGACCGTTGACATCCACAATGCTGTACTCGTAGCCAGGCTGCGACTCGATGTAGATGGTCTTGTCATACGACCAAACGCGGATGCCGCCAAGGAGGTCGATGATTTCGGATGTCGGGGTAGGTTCGGGTTCTTCGTAGGCTTCTATGAGGGTAACTTTGCACGCCAACATCAGGAACTCGCGCAAGCCGCCGCCGCTACCGCTTTGGTTGCTAAAACGAATTACAAATTTGTTTTTGGCATCCACGGTAAAGGAAAGTTCGTGGGTTTCTGCCGACGAAAGGTCTGCCGACATATTGCCTGCAGCATTTGGAGCGGCGGTGTAGGTGTCTGAGGAGGCGATTACGTTGCCAGTTGCCAAATCCAAAATCTCCGCCTTAAAATCGGGGCTTTCCTTCCAAGCCGCCATTGCAAAGGTAAGTTTGTATTCACCCGCGCCAAGTTCGAGCGGATATTTTGCCTGACGACCGTATTCCGCGCTCACTTCGCGCCAATAGAGTGCCTTGCCCTGATAACCTCCAAAACCGTTCATCATACGCGCTCCATAATTGTAGGTATTGGGATATTCGTGTTTTTCGTCGTTTTCCTGGGTGCAAATCCATCCTTCCGGCAACGCGCCCGCTGTTACATTGTTGTAATCAGTCTTGGCAACCGCCGCCGTCTCCTTGAACACGGGCAACAAAGTCAGATTGTCGTCAGGCATCGTGAAGGTAACTTCCGTTGCGCCGGCGGGACAGTCGATTTTTTTGCCCAATGTGTAATACACAGAGTTAACTACGCTAATTTCAGCGAGTTGCCAGCCTTCGTCGGAAGTAACGGTAAGTTTTACGGTCTCGCCCTCGGCTGCCGTAGTTTTGTTGGCGGTTATTGAGCCGGATTCAGTGGGACGTGTTGTGATGGCGTATTTCTCGTCAGCAACGTCAGAAGGCGTGTAGATAATTTGGTCGATGTACAAGCCGACGCCATCGGAGTTTTTGATGCGGAAGTCGTTAGTGCCGGCGATGAGCGAGGCGGTGAGAATCGCCTTTTTCCACTCGTTTTGTGCGGTCTTTTCGATGGCAACTTTTTGCTCAGTGCCGTTGACAGAAACGGTCAAGTTGGCAGCCTTGGTCGAATTGGTGTAACGAATTGCAATGCGGTAGTCGCCCGCAGATTTGAGCGCGAGTTGGTGGCGCAGAGAGCCGTTTTTGTTGGTGCCCAAATCCACAAAACCATTGCCAGCGTGTCCGATGACTTTGGGATACCAGTTGTAAGGGCTTGTGCAGCAACTCTTTATGCTCTTGAAGTCCATGTCCTCTGCCTCTATCATTATCGCGCCGTGGTATTCCGCCGGTTGTTTGGGCAGACTTAACGCCTTTGCGGCGGTGGCAGTGGCGGTTCTTGTGTTGTTGCCAGCGCATCGGAGGGCGATGTCAACAGGGCCTATGTGCTTCACTGTAAGCGTATAAACACCGTCGGCGAAATCCTCAGTGGTAACGGCGTTGGCGTTGTTGCGCTTGGTGAGCGTGAAGGTGGGCTGCGAGTTGGCACCCTTGATAATGATGATGTCCTCGCGGGCGGTGGTGGTGTCGGAGCGGTAGTTGTTAAGATAAAAATCGATGTGGTCGCTGTATTCGCGCACCAGACCGCCCGAAAGTTTGTTGAAATTGAGCGTCAATTCGTCGCAAGTGTTGTATTGCAACGGGATTGTCGCCTTTGCCGTAGTCTTCGTATTGAGATAAGTGTAAGGCGTGTATGCAACTATTTGATTGCCAGTGCGCGCCACAAAAAGGTCGCCCTTGCTCACTTCGGGATATTGTGCGTCGAAGTCGGCAACTTTGGCGGTCTGATTGCTCCAACGTTTTTTGTATTCGGATTTTTTGACCTGCACGGGGATTGATTTGGCGAAGTCGTCGTAGAGGTCGATGCAGACGGGGATGGTGGCGTAACGTCCTGTCTTTTTGAAGTAACAGAAATTGTCCATCCACTGACCGTTGCCACGGTTGAAGGGGTCGTTTTGCTTGTAGAGACCGTCGTAGAGGTCGCCCCAAGCGGCGTATTTCTGTTCGTCGTCGCCGTCGGTGATGTCGTTGATTACCACTATCTTGGTACGGTCTATCACCTCCTCGCGGCTCGGAATATGCACCGTGCCGTCGATGACCTTGCGGAACATATCTGCCCAAACGCCGTCAAAATTTGGGAAGTGCGCCCAGTTTCTGCGCGTGTAGCCGTCAACGGTGGAGTTGCTTATCTCATGGAAACATTCCTCGCGCCACGTCAACTCCGGGCCGTCCCAAACCGCGCCGCCGTTGATGCCGGTCTGTTCGAGCACAGTGCCGATGCCCGCAGACGCAGGGTATTTTTTGCCGTGGTTTTCGCCGAGAATCGCATCCATCGCGCCGTTCCAGCCGCAGTTGTCGTAGCGCACGCCGTAGTTTTTTGACAGTCCGCTTACAAACGGCGAGAAAGACACGCTCTCGTTGTTGTAAAAACAACTTGACGTGGTGTATTTGTACAGCCAAATCACAGATTCGGGATAGTTGCGGCAGGCTTCCAAAAGTTTTGGTTCGCGTTTCATCATGCCGACGGGGTTGAGCGGGTGGCTCCAAATGTTGCCGCAAAACGACACCGTGAGGAAGCCGCCGTACTGGTGCGACATTTCCACGAGTCTTGCAAACAACGCCAGCCTTGTGGATTGCGTGGACGAACTCATGTCGCCCGCCTCGTCGAATCCCCAGAACTGTTCGGCGTAGTTCCAACCGAGGAAGTTGGGGTATTGCTTGAAGAAATATTCAAATGTCTCGATGTCGTCGTCCTGGATGTGGGTGTGTCCGCCGCTCGCAGGCTGGCAGGTGAACCACACGCCGTTTTGCTGGCACACAGTAGCCCACGATTTGTAGGTGCGGACGGCCTGTTGCGGCATTTTATAGACGTTTTTGTCCTTGTCGTACTGGCACGAAAGGCTCAAATTCATACAGACGTATGGCCTGATGTCTTCCGGCACGAGGTCGATAATTTTTTGAGGGTCAGCCTGATACCAAACGTCAACGTGTATCAGCCACAACGGATGCTCGTTGTCAACGGGTCTCCTCTGTTGGGCTGATACGCATTGTACCGCCATCGTCAGGAGGATTGCAATAAGTAAAAGTGTTCGTTTCATATTTTTAGTAGTTTGGGTGAATTAATCTTCACAAAAGTAGGCAAAAACAGCGGAAATGTACCTATAAAAATGTTTCAAATATTTGCGGAAATGTTACTAAAAGGCTTTTTGGTATTCGTAATGGTAACATCAACTTTTGTTTTTGAAGTATTTTAAAAAATTGACACCGAACACACGGCTATTTTTTAACACCGAATTAAATCGCAGTTACTACCGTGCCGACAAAATTATTTCTCGCTCTTCTTGTACTCGAAGAAGTCCACGTCAACCATTCCGCCCGCCTTCTTGGTGGCGTAACAGAAGATTGCGAATTTGGAGCCCATGAAGAACCGGCGGTAGTCGAATATCATCTTGTAATGGTTGCCGGTCTTAGTCCAGTTTTTGCCGTCGAGACTGTAATAGAAGTCAGCCATGTCGCCGCCCTGTTCGCCGTTGCGGGCGCGGAAGTCGC
This sequence comes from uncultured Bacteroidales bacterium, assembly GCA_946409405.1. Lineage (GTDB taxonomy): Bacteria > Bacteroidota > Bacteroidia > Bacteroidales > UBA3824 > UBA3824. The sequence goes on along the minus strand of CAMJWL010000063.1, from coordinate 7,191 downwards.
CGTCGATGCGGAGATATATCTCATTCTGTTTCAGTTCGATAGTTTCCAACACCTTGGTTTCAACATTTGTAACAGCCTTGGTTCTTTCGTCGAGGCTTACAATCTGTTCGGAGGTTTCGAGGAAGAGTTTTTTGCCAGTTTTCTTCACCGTCAATACGCCTGAATTGCCGTTGAAAGCCGAAAAACCTGCACAGTCGCCGTCTTTGAGTTTGGAGAGTTCGAGTTTGATGACGCCGCTGCAAGTGGGGCCTTCCATGCGCTGCGTCAAGGTGTTAGGAGCGAGGAAGAGGTTTTGGACAACGCGGCTTGTTTTAAGGCGAAGGAATCCCGGACGCTCCGTGAGCGAATAAGCGTTTGCCACGGGATTGTGGTTCCACTGCCAATGCAGACCGAGTTTGGAGGCGGAGAAATCGTCGCCCATCACGATGTTCTTTTCGGGCTGGTTGCTGCGGTAGGGGCGCATTTGAGTGGGAATTTTGCCGTTTTCGTCGCCAAGCATCGGCCATCCGTCTATCCAACGGCATGGCATCGCCGTCAACACGCGACCAACGCCGCCACGGTCTTGGAAGATGATGCCGTACCAATCGCCCGAACCAGTCTGCACTATTGTGCCTTGTCCGGCGTAGGGGAAGCCGCCAAAATCGGATTCCAGGATGGTCTGTTTTTCGTATGGGCCTTGGATGCTGTCGGCGCGGTAGCAAACTTCGCGGCGGTGTCTGCCCGGCGCCCATACGTGCGAAATCATCAGGAGGTAATACTTGCCGTTGTGCTTAATCATGCGGCTGCCTTCGAGGAGTCCCGTCTCGTCCGCCTCGCGCTTAAATATCTGACGGTGTGTGCCTTCGATAACGTCGGAAAGGTCGGGCTTCAATTCCATCATTTCGCCCGTGCCATAGACCACATAGACGCGGCCATTGTCGTCAAAAAACAGCGAGCAATCGTGGAAGTGCCTCATCCTCGACACCACTTTCCACGGGCCACACGCACTCTCGGCGGAGCAAATGTAGGTGTCGCCCATGTTGCCTTGCTCGTTTGGGGCAAAGAGCGCGTAGAACCTTCCGTTGTGGTATTTGAGCGATGTGGCCCACTGTCCGCGACCATACACAGTGCCTTCCTGCATATCGTATTTGGGCGAGTCGGTGAGTCGGTCGAAGATGTAACTTACTGTTTCCCAATTCTTTAAATCGGTTGACCGCATCACCGGCGCACCGGGCATCAGGTGCATTGTGGTGCTTACGAGGTAGAACGTGTCGTTCACACAGATTACGTCCGGGTCGGGCACGTCAGCCCAAAGCATCGGGTTTTTGAGCATCTCCTGCGCGGAAACGCTGAGCGCGGTGCATATCACCGCCAAAAGGGAGAGAAGTCTTTTCATAATGTGTTGTGGTGTATTAATGTTTGTGTGGCAAAAGTAGAAATATTTTTTTTGTATAGCAAAAAAAAGTTTTATTTTTGCAACACGCTTTACAACACCAACTTGACAAATGAAAATATCTTACATCGACATACAAGGTTCCGCCCTCCGTCTTTACGATGCAGACGGATGCCTCGCGAAGTCAATTGACGGCATCGACGGGCGTCCGTGCGGACATGGCAGCGATTTCGTTGTGATGGACACCGGCAAAAACTACAACATCATATCCATTGACGGACAGATGCTTGCCTCTTTCAACAGCGAAGTGTGCCGTTACTCGTCGGTGGCGGACGATGTTGTAATAATGAGCGAGGGCAACTCCTTCACCAAATACGACAAGTATGGTATCCGTCAGGCTGTTGTAAAAAAACAAGACGCGCCCGTCGAAAACGCAAAACGCGCCAAGTGGGTGCATATCGGCGAAATGTTTATCACCATACTCATCGTCCTCAACGCTCTTGCCGCCGGAGCGATGACCTACCTCGCCGACGATTCTGCAATGGAGCGCGGATTAAACATATTTTGCGACATCAGCATCGTAATCTTCATCGTAGAAATTTCGCTGAGGATATTTGGCGGCAAGTCGGTAAAAAACTTTTTCTGTGGCGAGGACGCGGGATGGAATTGGTTTGATTTGATAGTAACGGTGATTTCGTCGCTGAGTTTCTTTACGGGCATCGAAGGCATTGTGGGAGCGCGGGCGATAAGGATATTGCGCGAATTGAGGTTGCTGCGCGTGGTGTCGGGGTCGTCAAACATGAAGCGGATATTCCACGCGCTGATATACGCTCTGCCGCAGATTTCGTGGGCGAGCCTGTTTTTTGTACTCCTTTATTATATATATGGCATCATCGGCGTGGAGATGTTCGGGGCGTTCAGCGGCAGTTTTGCGACGTTGCACCAGACCTTCCTCACGTTGCTCCAACTGATGACATTCGACGACTGGATGGCACTCACTCAGAGTCTCATGGAGCATCAGCCGTGGGCGTGGATATACACAGTGTCTTTTTTGATAATGGCGGCGTATATTCTTGCAAATCTGATAGTTGGTATCGTGGTTGACGCGCTCAACGAGGTACGTGCGCGGGACGAAATGGAACAGAGCGACATCGAGCGCGAGTTTGCAAAACTTGCCGAACAACTCGATTCGCTGAAAAAACTGATGAAGCACGGCGACGAAAAAACAGACGTTCCCGCCGCCGAAACCAACAAAAATTGACGTTAAAAATGCCGTTTTTTTCACCTTGCACAAAAAACTTAACTTTGGCAAAAATCAGTTACAAAAAAAGAGGTGCCGTTTTTTTTGACATACAACAGCAAGACTATCAGCGCGAAATACAAGTTATCAACAAAAAAACTACCGCTGTAACTGAATGTCAAAAAAAATGCACTTTTAGGCATTGATTTTCATAAATTTTGTTTTACTTTGTAAGTGCAAACCTAACCATTTAACATCGTTTTTATTAAGAGTAGTAAATATGGAACAACAGATTGAGTTGACCACTTCAAAAGTCAGGGAGACAGGTATGATACAGACCGTAATCAAGCGCGACGGCAGGGTCGTCGGCTTCAACGAGGAGAAGATTGCCGCAGCCATCCGCAAGGCAATGCTCCAGACCGAACTCGGCGAGGACGAGAAACTCATCGCCAAGATATGCGACCGCATCGCCTACAACGGCAAGAAACAGATGACCGTTGAGGAGATTCAGGACGCTGTGGAGAAAGAGTTGATGAAGAGTCCGCGCAAGGAAGTTGCGAGGGCTTACATCTCGTACCGCGACAAGAGGTCCATTGCGCGTCAGGCGAAGACCAAGAACGTCTTCATGGAGATTATCGAGGCGAAGAGCAACGACGTAACCCGCGAAAACGCCAACATGAACGCCGACACCCCGGCGGGCATGATGATGAAGTTTGCGAGCGAGACCACCAAGCCCTTCGTTGACGACTATTTGCTGTCGCCCGAAGTCCGCGAGGCGGTCAAGAAAGGCTACCTGCACATCCACGACAAGGATTATTACCCAACCAAGAGCCTTACTTGCGTACAGCACCCGCTCGACAAGATATTGAAGTACGGATTCTCCGCCGGACACGGCGAGAGTCGCCCCGCCAAACGCATCGAGACGGCAAGCATCCTCGGCTGCATCTCCATGGAGACCGCGCAAAACGAGATGCACGGCGGTCAGGCTATTCCGGCGTTTGACTTCTACCTCGCGCCCTTCGTAAGGTTCTCGTTCATCGAGGAAGTAAAGGTGCTCGAAAACCTCAACGGCGAGGATTATTCCGCGCTCTACGATGCCAAGATAGACGACTTCATCACCCGTCCGCTCGATGGATTGACCGGCACAGACCGTATGCTCCAGCACGCCATCAACCGCACTGTCAACCGTGTGCATCAGTCGATGGAGGCATTCATCCACAATATGAACACCATCCACAGCCGTGGCGGCAATCAGGTGGTATTCTCGTCAATCAACTATGGTACAGATACTTCCGCCGAAGGTCGTTGCATCATCCGCGAACTTTTGGTAAGCACATACGAGGGCGTTGGCAACGGCTCCACCGCAATATTCCCCATCCAGATTTGGAAGAAGAAACGCGGTGTAAACTACTTGCCCGGCGACCCCAACTACGACCTCTACCAGATGGCTTGCAAGGTAACGGCAAAGAGGTTCTTCCCGAATTACCTCAATCTCGACGCTTCCTACAACCATCACGAGAAGTGGACTCCCGACGATCCCAAGCGTTACGAATACGAAGTGGCAACTATGGGCTGCCGCACTCGCGTATTTGAAAACCGCTATGGCAAAAAGACTTCCATCGGACGTGGCAACCTCTCGTTCACGTCCATCAACATTGTCCGCATGGCTATCGAGTGCATGGGCATCGAGGACAAGCAAGAGCGCATCAACGCTTTCTTTGAGAAACTCGACCGCGTGATGAACATCGCCGCCAAGCAACTCGACGAGCGCATGAACTTCCAGAAGACCGCCCTCGCCAAGCAATTCCCGCTCCTGATGAGCCGCCTTTGGATTAACAGCGACGAACTCAAACCCAACGAGCCTGTCGGCGACGCCATCAACCAAGGCACATTGTCGATTGGTTTCATCGGACTTGCAGAGTGCCTCAAAGCACTTGTTGGCAAGCATCACGGCGAAAGCGACGAGGCGCAGCAACTTGGCTTGAAAATTGTAACCCACATGAGGGACAAGTGCAACGATTTTTCGGAGCAATACCGCCACAATTACAGTGTGTTGGCTACCCCGGCGGAGGGTCTCAGCGGTTCGTTCACACGCAGGGACAAGAAGGATTTTGGCGTTATTCCGGGCGTTACAGACCGCGAATACTACACCAATTCGAGCCACGTGCCGGTTTACTACAAGTGTTCCGCAATGCACAAGGCTCAGGTGGAGGCTCCTTACCACTGTCTCGAACGCGCCGGACACATCTTCTACGTGGAGATTGACGGCGACGCAACGCACAATCCGGCTGTTGTTGCCAACGTGGTTGACATGATGGACAAACTCGACATGGGTTACGGTTCTATCAATCACAACCGCAATCGTTGCATGGACTGTGGCTACGAGAATGCCGACAAGGAACTCACCAAATGTCCCAAATGTGGTAGCACCAACATCGACAAACTCCAACGTATCACCGGTTACCTCGTAGGCACCACCGACCGTTGGAACAACGCGAAACTCCACGAACTCAACGACAGGACGATTCACAACATTTAAGTATTTATTCAAGGACGAATAAATGTATTTCATTTGTTCATTTATTCGTCCTTCATTTTTATTTGAAAAGAGCGATGACAATACAGTTGATGGACATAATAGATTACACCACATCCGATGGCCCTGGCTTTCGGACTTCGGTGTATTGCGCCGGTTGCAACCACAAGTGCAAGGGTTGTCAGAATCCGCATACCTGGAATTTTAATGGCGGCAAGCCCACCGACATCAAGGAGATTTACGCCCACATCATTGCCAACGATATGTCTGACGTAACATTCTCTGGCGGCGACCCGATGTATCAGCCGATTGCTTTCACGGAGTTGGCCAAGATGATCAAGCAAAACACCGACAAGACTATTTGGTGTTACACTGGTTTCACGGTAGAGCAGATTTTGCAGAATCCTGTACAGACCCAACTTTTGGGATGGATTGACGTATTGGTTGACGGTCGTTACGATGAAACCCTCCGCGACCCCGACCTTCTCTTTATGGGCAGCAGCAATCAGCGGCTCATCGACGCGCAGGCATCACTCCGTGAACGCCGCGCCGTCATCTACGACTACGAGCCGTACAACCTTCGGCAACCCGCCTGCGTGATTCACGACAATTCGCGGATATTGAAGGCGCGTAACAAGGAAGTTTTGGTGTGGTAGGTTTTTAGAGAGATAAAAAAACGCGGTGCTGATGAGGCATCGCGTTTTTTTTGTGTTATTGAGTTGTGTGTTGGCAGGCGAGCCGCCTGCACTCCGATTATTTCATCGCATCATATACGCTCTGCAATGTGTAACTTGCATCCTCTGTCGTCATTGCTTTTACCAAGACTTGAATCATTTGCTCTGAATAGTCGTTCATCCATTCGCCGGTGCCGTGGTTGAAGTAGCCGTGGCACTCTTTGCCGGCTCTGGCTACGCCGTTGTCCCAGAGGATGGCGGGCATATAATTGTCGTGGATGCACTTGGCAACGTACTCAAAATAGTAGGCGCGGTATTTTTCGTTGGAGTTGAGACGGTTGACATTGCCCATTTCGCCAACATATACCGGGATGCCCTTGGAAGTGTAGCGGGTGTACATCTTCTTCATTTGGGTCTGACAATCAGCCTCTTGACCGTAATTTGTAGTCTTCGATTTGTCGGCGGTGTGTCCCCATTGCATATATTCGGCATTGAGAGTGTATTCGTAGGGCGCGTAATAATGCACCGAAACCATCAACTTGTGCGCAGGGTCGTCGGGCAAGACGAGATATTCACAGAGGTCGATGTCGGTGTTGTAGGCGGGGATGCCAATCCAACGGTCGGTGTTTTTGCCACCGGTGGCGCGGATGGCGTCCACTATTGCTTGCAACCATTCGTTCATTGCCTTGTACTGCTTGCCGCCGTCTTTGCGGTTTTCGCCCCAGCCCCAGCCGCCGTCCTGGATTTCGTTCAAGGCTTCAAACATCAGGAAATGTCCCTTGTCCTTGAACTTTTCGGCGATTTGTTTCCAAATTGCGGAGAGTTTTTCGACGGTGGTTTTCTGCAACTCAGCGTTTGTGGCGCAACCCTTGATGTTGAGCCAATGCTGAGAATCCGCACCGTCGTGGTGGATGTTGACTATGGCATTGAGACCGGCATTTTCGGCGTATCCAACTACCTCGGCAACACGGTCAAGCCAGGCGTCCTCGATTTTGTAGTCAGGGGCATTGCCGATGTGTCCCATCCAGGTAACGGGAATCCTCACGGTCTTGATGCCAGCGGCAGCCACTTTGTCGAATGTCGCTTGTGTGGCTTGGGGCTGACCCCAAGCGTCTTCGGCAGATTTTTCGTTGGCGTGCGCGTCAAACTGGTTGCCGAGATTCCAACCCATACCCATCGCCTTCAACACTTCCGCCGGATTTTTGGCGTCGGCAAGCGAAATAGCGTTTGTGGGGATTGCTCCTGCCTCCGACTGCAACGGCGTATAAGCGGGTCTTGAAGTCTGATTGTTGTTGTTGTTCTCCTGATTGTTGTTGTTCTCCTGATTGTTGTTGTTCTCCTGATTGTTGTTGTTCTCCTGATTGTTGTT
>CAMJWL010000062.1 GCA_946409405.1 uncultured Bacteroidales bacterium | reverse complement strand
TCTTCATACGCTCTCTAAAACCGTGCTTGTGCTTGCGCTTCTTGATAGAAGGCTGAAATGTACGCTTCATTTGTTTTTTATGTATTAATGTTTTTAATTTTTTTGTTATCGTGTCTGAAAACGGGTCGAAACATATTCGATGCTTTTCGGGGGGCAAAGGTAGTGAGTTTTTTTGGAACTGCAAAATTTTTTTGAGAAAAATTTGAGGGAAACTTTTTTTTTGTAATTTTGTACCGTCAATCAATCACTCAAAACCTTATTATTATGGCAGCAATAGTATTACAAGTGCCTGACGAGAACCTTGTTGCAAAAGTGAAACAGGCTTGCAAGATGCTTATGGGCGTAGTATCCGTCAAGGTAGAACGCCCTAAGGCAAAACCAGTCAAGGAAGAGTTTGACATCACCAAGACCGCTGGCTACAAGGAGGCTATGGATGATGTTAAACACGGACGAGTAACAGAGTATGCGTCTGTGGACGACTATTTTAAAAAGATGGGAGTTGAACTATGAAGTACAGAATCATTACCTCCAAGCGATTTGATAAGGATTTCAAACGCTGTATCAAACGGGGCTACGACATGGCGCAGATAAGAGAAGTAATGCGTCAGTTGGGTGAAACAGGCTCTCTGCCGCCGATATACCATCCCCACAAACTATCGGGAGACAGAGAGGGGCAATGGGAGTGCCACATCCAATCCGATTGGTTGTTGGTATGGGAACAGAATGACAATGAACTGACGCTCCTATTTTTGGAAACAGGCACACACTCCGATTTGTACTAAAAAAAATCACCGCCTTAAATTGTAAAGCGGTGATTTTTTTATTAAGGCTTTTGCCGGATAATTTAGAATATGTATTTCAAGCCAATCTGTCCCCTCCAACGGGAATAGTAGTCGGCGTAGGAGCGCATGTTGTAATCCGCATCGTGGAGGAATTGGTACTGACCGTTGCCGGTATACGTAACGGGCGAATAATAACCCTTTGTGCCGGAGTAACGTCCCCATTTTGCGCTAAACATGTTGGAGATGTTCATCACGTCAAAAGACAATTCGATGGCGTGGGTCTGTTTGCCAGCCTTGAAACTGAAACGCTGCGCGAAGTGGAAGTCGAAGTGGTTTTCAAATTTCTCGTTGTCGGCATAACGCTCAAAATATTCGCCCCTGTGGTCTGCCAAATAATCCTCCGACGCAATCCACGCCTTCATGTTGGCACGTTGCTGGTCTTCGGAGTATTTGTCGGTAGCCTTGAAACTCATCTTGTCTATCTGGGCGTCGGTGGGGATAAACAGCAAGTCGTTTTCGTTGGAGCCTTCGCCATTGACGTCGCCGTAGTAATAGATGCTGTAAGCGTCGCCCGATACGCCGGTGTAGATGAGCGAAATAGTTGATTTCCAGTGCCCGCCGTATTCCTTGGCGTATGTTGCCGCTGCCGTAATGCGGTGGGGAATGTTGTAGGCGGAGAAACCAAGTTCCGGGTCGTTGGGGTTGCAGTAGGTGTAGTTGTAGTTGTAATTGCTCTGCGCAACGCTCGAACTACCGCTGTTGACCGACTTAGACCTTGTAAACGTGTAAGATGCCGAAAGGTTAAGACCCGAATTGAAAGTCTTGCTGCCACGGAGCGAAAGGCTTGTGGAGTAGCCCTTGCTCGTATTGTCGAGGAGGTAAAGGTTGGAGAGGGTCTTGTTGAAATAGTCGTCGCTGGCGGTCGGCTTTTCAAACATCGGACGGTCGTCGAAGTCGAGTCCAGAAACACTCTGGAATGTTTCGCCGGTCTGATGGCGCGTCAAATTCCTATAAACCACATCGTTAACTACCTTGGAGAGCAACCATTCTGCCGTCCAGTCGATGCCACCGAGGGTGAAATCAAAGCCGAGGTTAAACTTTACACTCTGTGCAAACTTGAAGTTTTCTGAGAATACATTGACGGTCTGACTTCCCGACGCGCTCAGCGACTTGTACATGGTCTCCTGAGCGTCGGGGTTGACGCACAAAGATGCTCCGGCGAGGTTTTTCTTTTCGTCGAAGGTAACGAGTTGTATGCCCGTGTTGGAGAAACTATTGCTGAGCCATACAAACGGAATCCTGCCCGTGAACACGCCAATGCCGCCACGGAGCGTGTAGTTGCCCTTGTCGTCAAACTCGTAACGGAATCCAGCCCTCGGCGACCACAAAGGGTTGCTGCTGAGTTTTTGGTTGGTCTTAACTTTCCAGCCAACTTTTTCGGAGTAGGCATTGAAGTCGGCATTGTCGGCGGGGGTGTCGAAGAATACGGGGATGTCCAGACGGAGGCCGTAGGTAACATCAAAACGGTCGCTTACAATCACCTTGTCTTGAACGTAGAACCCAAACTGCGCCGCGCCAAACTTAGCCGCCCAACGCTTGTCGCCGGTAATGGATTCGTTTGCCATGCCAAAACGGTAGCGGCTGAGCGAGTTGTAGTTTTTGCCGTCTTTTTCGTAGGTTGCCACGCCGTCTGCAAATTTGTAGAAGTCGTCGGGCGACGAGAAGTAATACGAGCCGTAGGCATCTTGGATAAAGAGGTTTTTAAACTTGTAAAACTCGTTGTGCGTACCAAAAGTCAAAGTGTGCTTGCCGGCGTAAATCGTGAGGTTGTCGGTGAGGGTGAGGATGTTTTGGTCGAGACCGTTGGCTGCCGAACTGCGCTCCGTGCCAAACGTTACCGAGCCGTTGCCCACGTTGTTTACCTGAATCATGGGCGCAATGCCGTAGGGGTCGCGTTTGTCGCGCACCATTACGTAAGATGCCTTCAACTCGTTGCTAACCTTGTCGGAGAAACGGCTCTGCAACTCACCCGCGATGGTGTTTGTCTTGGACGAAAAATCGTATGCGTAAGACTTGGAGTCGAGGTATGCGGCAGTGCTTGTGCCGTTGAGTTGCTTGGCGTTTACCATGCGCCAACTTACTGACGCTTTGTGCTTTGTGCTGATGTTCCAATCGAGTTTTAAGCCCGCCTTGTCGGATTTAACGTAGTTGTCGAGGTCGGAGAATGTGTCGTTGTAACCCTTGGAGCGGAGTACGTCGAGGATTTTTTGCGCCTCGGTGGCATCCACCTTGGACGCCGACGATCCCAGGCCGTAATTGTTGGGGTATTCCTTGTCGGTGTGTTCGTAGTTGGCAAAGAAAAAAAGTTTGTTTTTTGCAATCGGGCCGCCGAGCGTGAAACCAAGGCGGTATTCAGATTCGTCGTCGTATTTTTCGCTCTCCTTGCCGTTCATCATCTCGTAACGCTTGCCGATGAGGTTTTGGTTGTTGAAGTCGTAATAGACGCTGCCGTGGAGGGTGTTGGTGCCCGATTTGGTGATGGCGTTGATGGAGCCGCCGGTAAAGCCGCTCTGCCTTACGTCAAACGGGGCAACGCTCACCTGGATTTGGTCGAGGGTTTCCACGGAGATAGGTTGGGTGCCAGCCTGACCGCCGTTGGAGCCGTTGGCGGTAAGACCAAAGACGTCGTTGTTCATCGCGCCGTCCACCTGGAATGCATTGTAACGGTTGTTGACACCCGCAAACGACATTGCGCCGTTGTTGGAAGTGGAAATAAGCGGGTTGAGCCTTGCAGCGTCGGCGATGGAGTGCGACATGGATGGCATGTTCTCGATGTCTTCCGCCTTCACGCGGCTCGACGCTCCGGTCTTGGATGCGTCAAATTTGTTTTTGGAGACAACTACCACCTCCTGCAACTCCTTGGCCTCGTCGGTGAGGTCGGCGTTAAGTTTGAAAGTTTCGCCGAGGGAGAGGTAGATGCCGTCTTTTTTGTAGGGCGACATTCCCACAAACTGCACCGTTACTTCGTAGGGACCGCCAGGCTTCATGCCTTGGATGATGTAGCGGCCGTTGATGTCGGTGATTACCGCGTATTGTGCCCCTGTTTCGGTATGCACCGCCACTACGGTTGCGCCGGGAAGAGTCTCGCCGTCGTTGCCGCTGACGATGCCCGTGAGCGAGGACGTAGTTACTTGCGCCATCACAACGCTCGCTGTGAGCAACATTATCAGCGTCAGAATCAATGATTTGAATGTTTTCATATTCGCAATTGCTATAAGTTTAAAATTTGGTGCAAATTAATATAAAAAAATTAGATTTTATGTTTTTTTAATATTTTTTTTACGTTATATTGTGCAATTATTTCGCGAGAATGTATTTTCTTTGCATCAGAAATTATAATTGTATGTCAGAAAGCCAATTAATAACATCTGGAATACCAACGATAAGTCCGATGGAGACCGTCAAGATGGCTCTCCGTACAATGGACGCCAATAAGTATGAGCATCTTCCCGTGGTGTCGGACAGGATGCAATATGTAGGCGTTGTGTCCGATGCAATGCTCCGCAACTCGCTCAATCCCAATGCGTTGATAGAGTCGTTGCAGATAGAACGTCCGTCCGTGGCAGATGTCAACGACATTTATGGTGCGCTTGGCATGATGTCGCAGCACCATTATTCTATTTTGCCAGTTGCAGGCGGCGACGGCAAATATCTTGGCTGCATCACGCGCCAATCTCTCATCGACCATCTTGCCGACATGACCGCCGCACATTTGCCCGGCGGTGTGATTGAGTTGGAGACCGAGAGCCGCAATTTTTCGCCAGCGGTAATCTCCAACGTTGCCGAATACAACTCGATGAAAATCCTCTCTTTGCTCTCCCAGCCGCTTGGCACTCACGGCGTTAGGGCTGTCTTAAAACTCAATGGACACGAAACCACTTCCGTAATCCAAGGCCTCGAACGCAACGGCTACCGCGTCCGCCAAGTGCGTGGCGGCGACACTAAATACAATGATATGCTGGAAGAACATTATGACGCGCTGATAAGGTACATGAATGCGTAGAGATGCGTTGTCTGTAATTGTCGGACGTGTCTCAATCAATAATAAAAAAGAATTACCATGAATTAGGAAGAAAAAGATTCTTTTAATTCATGGTAATTCTTTTTAACTATTTCATCACAAAGTGGGTCATCTTCAAGTCCCTATCTCTCGAACTTGTGCCGACATATACTAAGAAGTTGCCAGGCTCGAAGACTTTTCCCAGTTTCGGGTCTTTGTAAAACATAAGGAGGTCACTGGTGATTTCAAAGGAGATTTCCTTGCTTTCGCCCGCTTTGAGATAGACTTTTTGGAACGCCTTCAACTCCTTGATGGGGCGCACAACGGTGGAAAATTCGTCGCGGATGTACACCTGAACAGTTTCCGAACCGTCAATATCGCTTACATTCTTGACGGTAACTGTTATCTTGGCTGCCTTGGAGCGAGAGAGTGTGTCGTTTGCAACCTTGGGCTGCGAAATCTCAAACTTGCTGTAACTCAATCCAAAACCAAACGGATATGTGGCGTGGTTTGTGGGCGGCTCCCAACCACCCTCTATATATTTATAGGTGTTGGAGGCAGTATCCAATGTGTAGGGGAATATCGTGTCGCCACGGTCTTCATACACGTAACTGCGGAACCTGTTGGGCTTCATGTTGTAATAGCAAGGCAACGCGCCCGCAGACCTCGGCATTGTAACCGAAAGTTTGCCCTCAAAATTGTAATCGCCAAAGAGAACATCAGCCACGGCATTGCCGCATTGTTGACCGAGATAAAAACACTGCACCAAAGCATTGGAATTGTTGGCGGCGGGGTGGATGTTGAGCGGACGACCACCGAAAACGAGAGTTACAACGGGTTTGCCGGTAGCCTTCACCTTTTCAATGAGTTCGTTTTGGAGGCCGAGGAGTTCGAGGTCGTCGCGGTCGCCACGGTGGTTTTCGCCCCAAGCCTCACGCGAGTACGAAACATTTTCGCCCACACAGAGTATCACAGCGTCTGCGCCACGAGCCACGTTGACGGCTTCGGCAATCATCTTGCGAGCGCGGTCTTCGGGGATGAGGGTTTGATTATCGTTCTGCCAAAAAGCAATCGGACTATCGCTCAGGCGGCAACCTTCGGCGTAGGAGACAGCAATTTTGTTGTTGTCGCAATAAGCCTTCACGCCGTCATACACCGAAACACCCGGCGTAACAGGTTCGGCAGTGTAGCCACCGTAATCGAGGGTCTTGGCGTTAGGTCCGATAACTGCAACTCGCTTCACCTTGCTTGCATCCAAGGGAAGAACGCCGTCGTTTTTGAGGAGAACCATAGTCTTGCGGGCGGCTTCACGGGCGAGGTCGAGGTGCTCCTGACATTGATTGATTTTCATAAGAGCCGGAATGTCAACGGGATTGTCGCCATTCTCGTCAAAAAGTCCGAGCCTCCACTTCAAGATGAGAAGATGACGGAGCGCACGGTCGATTTGCGATTCGCTTATCTTGCCTTTTTGTACGGATTCCTCCAACATTTGGAATGTGCCGTCCCTGCCGATGATGTCTATCTCGATGCCGGCTTCGAGCGAAAGTTCGGCTGCCTCGCGGTACGACGGCGCAAGATGGTTGACATCGTACATACGGTCGATGGCGTTTTGGTCGGAGACAATCAAGCCACGGAAGCCAAACTGTTGTCTCAAAACGTCCCTCAACAGCCACGGATTCACCGTTACTGGCAGGTCGCAGACGTCGTTGTAAGCGGGCATCACGCAAGCCACGCCCGCCTTCACGCACATCTCGAAAGGCAAGGCATGATTGTTCATCAGGTCGTTGGCAGAGCCGGGGAAACAAGCCACATTCCTGCCGCCTTCCATCTGTCCGTGTCCCATAAAATGTTTCAGGGTTGCAGCCATGCGGAGGCGGCGGCTGCTCTTGTCGCCACGTTGGAACTCACGTACAGCCGTCCTGCCGTAGATGCCGCAGAGATACGGGTCTTCGGAATACATCTCCTCGATGCGTCCGAAACGCGGCTCCCTTGCCAAATCAAGAATCGGCGAGAAGAGCATATTGATGCCGCGAGCGTGTGATTCGTTGGCGGTAACGGCATACACCTTGCTCAAAAGCGTTGTGTCCCAACTACATCCGAGCGCAATCGCCTGCGGGAACACCGTCGCATCTACGCCCATCAAACCGTGCAGACCTTCGCCGATAAAGATAATCGGAATTGGGTGCTCGAGAGTCTTGTTGTACTCTTTGAGCGAATTGACTGTACGGGCATACTTCTCCGGCGGACATCCGCCAAAATCGATGTTCATCAAGCCCATACCGTAGGGATAATATTTGCGGAGGGTGTCAAAATTGAGGTTGCCGAGCGAGTCGGAGGCGTCTTTGATGACATAGATGCTGCCCGATTGGAGTTGGGCAAGTTTCTCTTTGAGAGAGAGTTGCGAGATAATCTCCCTCGCCTTTGATAGCGCGGTGTCGATGTAATGCGCCTGACGAGCATCGGGGACGTCGGTGATGTCGTCGATGTTGCCGCCGCAGGATGCCATCATCATCGATGCCATCGCCGTCGCGGCAAATAATGTAGAGAATTTTTTCATTTTAGTAATTGGTTGGTGATGTTTTTTTGGCAATGACGGGCAATCCGTCCATTTGCGGCGTAAAATTAGTAATAAGATTTGTCAAACTCAAACATTATTTGAAATTTGTTTTATAATTTTGCAGTCTGAAAAGAAAAAACATTTTATGGACAAGACAATGATAATATCGCCGTCGATACTTTCGTGCGACCACGCCAACATCGAAAGCGAGGCGCACAAAATCCAATCGAGCAACGCGGATTGGGTTCACATCGACGTTATGGACGGAATGTTCGTCCCAAATATGACTTTTGGACTGCCAATCGTGAAGGCGTTCAAGAAGCACACTACCAAGATGTTGGACGTTCACCTGATGATTGCAACGCCCGACCAATACGCCGAGCAATACATCAAGGCTGGCGCGGGTATGCTGACCTTCCATCAGGAGGCTTGCACACACATCCACAGGCTCGTAAGCCACATCAAGGAACTCGGCGCAATGTGCGGCATCGCCCTCAACCCCGCCACGTCGCTCTCCACACTCGAAGAGATAATCTGCGACGTCGATATGGTTTTGATTATGACTGTCAACCCCGGTTTTGGCGGTCAAAAGTTCATCGAAAATTCGTATTCCAAGATTTCGCGCTGCAAGGAGATGATACTCCGTCGCGGTTCCAAGGCGTTGATTGAGGTGGACGGCGGAGTGGACAATACCAACGCATACGCACTCGGCGAGGCAGGTGTTGATGTCTTGGTTTCGGGCAGTTATCTCTTTGGCGCAAAGGATTTTGACGCCAATGTAAGGCTCATCAAATATCCGAAAAAAGTTGCGGAGGTTTAAACGTGAATTTTTGTTGGAAGATGAAGGATTTGATTAAAGCAGAACTCACACAGGCGCGGGATGTTCTTGACCGTTTTTTGAGCGACGACAATGTTATCGCCCGCATTGCCGACGCCGCCAAAATCATGGCAGACGCAGTGAAGGCGGGGCATAAGATAATTTCGTGCGGCAACGGCGGCTCGATGAGCGATGCGTCACATTTTGCGGAGGAGTTGACGGGTCGTTACCGTGGCGATCGCCGTCCGATACCCGCTATTGCCATCAGCGACGCGCCGCACATCAGTTGCACCGCCAACGATTACGGTTACGAGGCTATTTTTTCGCGTTTTGTGGAGGCTCTCGGCAACACCGGCGATGTGCTTTTGGCAATCAGCACGAGCGGCAATTCAAAGAATGTTATCAACGCCGTCAACGTCGCCAAATCGAAGGGTATCAAGGTGATAGCCCTCACCGGCAAGACGGGCGGCACGCTCGCCTCCCTCGCCGACGTGGAAATCCGCGTCCCTCACAACGGCGAGGCAGACCGTATTCAGGAAGTGCATATCAAGGTTATACACATTTTTATATATTTAATAGAGCGGGAGTTGGGGATGTAAATTAACTGTTTGCGTCCAACACTCTCCTCGTCCTCTCATTGTCCCATTTGCAAAGATTTGCCGCCGTATAAATTTCTAATGGAATCCTCAACGTTGGCGGCAGATTTTTTAACTTTCCCCTAAATTCCTCATCCGGTATTGGCAGCGCATCAACCATCTCATTAACAGCCAGTTTGTTGGCATCAAAAACATGATAAACCATCTGCAACGAATCTATGGCTATCAGTTTTGCGACATCGCGGGCGGCATGGTCAACAGGCGTGAAGTCAATGCGATGGTTTTCAATGCTTTTTGGATAACAACCAAGTTTGCGAACTACACCCAAGAAATTCTTTATTGCGTTTTCGTCGGCGTTGATTTGAAACTTCCCGTCCGTGCTGCGCGGGGCGAGGTTGCCGAGGCGGATAAGTTTGAGTTTCAGACCGTTGGCGGCGGCTGCAAACGCAATTTGCTCCGCTTGCCATTTGCTCGCGGCGTAGGGAACAGCATTAGGTAGCAAGGGACAGACTGTCTGTTCGTCAACTACTTTGCCGGGCAATACGGCGGCACTCAGCGTGGAGATTTGCACAAAGTTGCAGTCATGCCGTTGACAGCAATCAATCAGATATTTTACGGCATCTACATTGACGGCTTGCAGCATCTTTTTTTCGGCGAAATGTTTCACAATGGCGGCACAATTAATAATAGTGGTGTCTTTGGCGATAAATTTGTCTAATTGACAGTAAAACTGTGGATTAGCAATGTCGCCGTCGATTATTTCTACACAGTTTAATAATGATTTTCCGAAATAATATTTTGTAACGTATGCCAAACGTTCTGCGGCGGTTTTGCCGTCTTTTGGACGGACGATGCAGAAGATTTTTTTATAGTTATTTTCGATTAATTCTTTTAATAAATGTGCGCCAAAATACCCCGTCGCGCCGGTAAGAATGATGGAGTTTGGAGGCGTTGGAGTGCAAGTATTTGGAGTGCAGGCGGCTCGCCTGCAAGCGGACGTGTCGTCCGCTAATAAACCTACGGCATTTTTGGTAGTAACGGGCGAGCCGCCCGCACTCCAATAGTTTGCCGCGAGTTCCTGTGGGGTGGGGTGGTCGAAGATGTCGGCATATTTGATTTTGATGCCGAGGTTTTCAAGATTTACAACTACTTGCATCGCGGAAATTGAAGTGCCGCCAATTTCAAAAAAGTTGGCGTCGGCACTGATTTCGGCAATGTTTAAAACTTCTGCAAATACTTGACAGATAGTAGTTTCTAATGTTGATTTCGGGTCGACAAAATCAGTTGTTTTTGTTGAAATGATTGGTTTTGGAAGTTGTTTGCGGTCGATTTTTCCGTTAGGCGTGGTGGGCAAAAAGTCTATCTGTTGCAACGACTGCGGCAACATTTGCGGCGGCAATTTGCGGCTGAGTTTTTGGCGGATTTCGGCGAGGTCGAGAGGTTTTTCGCTAACAAAATACGCTGCGATTTGCGATGTGTTGGCGGCATCTTGATATGTTGTCGCGGCAGCGTCGGTGATGCCGTCAATTTGTTTTAACGCCGATTCTATTTCGCTGATTTCCACACGATAACCGCGAATTTTTACAAGATTGTCCTTCCGTCCAAGAAATTCTAAGTTGCCATCCTCGCGCCAACGCCCAAAATCGCCCGTGCGGAATACGTGCGCAAAGTTTTCGTCATTGTCAAACGGATTGATAATGAACTTGTTGGCATTATCATCAACATTTAAATATCCGTCCGCAACCTGCGCCCCGGCTATCCAAATTTCGCCAATAGCACCTACCGGCACACGCCGCCCCGAATTGTCAACAACATAAATTTTTACGCAGTCTAATGGTTTGCCAATCGGGATTGTGGGTTCGTCGCCGTGAATTTTGTAAATTGTTGCCGCGACGGTGGCTTCCGTGGGTCCATACTGATTGTAAATCTGATAATTGCCATAATTTTGGAACGGTGCAACAGCCTCGCCGCCAAGGACGATGTGTTTTAATGTTTTGCAGCGTTTGTTGGTGGCAAAAATACGACCTGTTTGCGTTGGCAAGTCGATGATTTCCACGTTGTTAATGTCACAAAAATCAGCCAACGACGACAAATCTTTTTTGATGTTTTGCGGCACTATTGCCACCGTTGCGCCCGAAGTCAATGCAGGGAAAACGTCGGTGATGAAAGCATCAAAACTAAAATTGTTGTAAGCGGCTATCACACAGCCTTTTGACGGTTTGAAAAAACGGTGATACCATTGACAATACGCCGTCACGTTTTGATGCGTGATTTTAACGCCTTTGGGTCTGCCCGTGGAACCTGACGTGAAAAATATTGCAAAAATCCTGTCTGTCAAAGAATTATCCTCGTTGCAAATCTCCAATTGTTTGTCCAAAATACTTTTGGGATTTTCGGACGAAAGTGGGACGTATGCCGCGCCGGTTTTTAATATTGCAAGCGGCAAAACCACCATCATTTCGTTGCGTTCAGATGTGATTGCAATTGTTTTTCCCGCGCCCACGCCACGGTTTTTATAATCGTCGGCGTAGCGAGTGGAAATTTCATTCAATTCTTTGTATGTCAGAGTTTTGTCCAAATATTTCACGGCGATAGCGGACGGATATTTCGCGACTGTTTTTTCAAACATTTCTATTACGTTGCTGCAAATTGGGGTGCGGGCGTGGCGGTTGAAATTGTCTAATTTTTCAGACATTTTTGGCGACAAAAAACTGATTTCGCGGATTGTGGTTGCGGTTTCAATTGATTGCAATGCCATCGAAAACGCATCTATCATGTTTTCAACGAGTTGCCGAGAATATTTTGCGCCGTCGTATTCCACTGTCATTTCTAAATTGTTGTCGCCGTGCCAAAGTTCTAAGCCCAATGAACTGCCTGTATATGAGGGCGTTAAAAATGACAACATGAGTTTTCCGCCGCAGAATTTTGGAGTGTGTGTGGTGTTGCCCTGATATACAAAACTGATGTCCTCAAATCCGCCGCAATTTTTCTTGATTTCCGAAAATGGATAAATATCGTTGACCATACAACGCGCTGACTGCCAACGGATTCTGCGCATTAAATTTGTGATTTTTTCGTCAATTTGCCATGATGCCGATACAGGAATTGTTTTTACAAACATTCCTATTGTGCGCTCGGTTTCGCGGCTGTGCCGTCCGTGAAAAACTGTGGAAAATCTCGCCTCGTCCTCGCCGCAAAAAATGCCCAAAATCAATGCAAAAATTGTGTTGCTAATTACATTGCCGCTAAAACCGAATTTGTCGCAAATCTGTTGCCAATGTGTCAGTGTTATAGGAAGTTGCCGGGTAAAAGAAGACGGCAAATATTGTTTGCCAAAACAATCATACGGCGGAAAAGTCCGCGCCGAAATTGGTGGAAAATTTTGTAGAAAAAAGTTTTTTGCGTTGTCGTAAACTGCGGTATTGTTTAGTGAAATTTCGCCGGTTGCAACATCAAAAAAACTGCATTGTTCGGGCTGCAAATTTTTGCCAAAATACGCCTCCGAAATCTCGTGGACAAATACATTCATCGAATATCCGTCAGATATTAAATGATGAACGCAAACCGCTAATAGACAACCGCTTGCACCGTCAATTATTGCAACATTATAAAGCCGACCATGGATGGAAACTGAGGTTTGGAATTGTTGCAAATCGTCTAAAATATCCACGACAGGCGGCTCATTATCATTGCGTTGCATTGCGGGCTGTCCGAGAGAATCGTTAACAATGCGCACCTTCATAATTGGATGATTGTTGATGGCGGATTCTGTGGCGGATTTAAGGCGGCGAGCATCAATTGAACGGTATGCCCAAAAAGTCATACATATCTGATACACAGCGTCTTTTGGGTGCGTCATGCAGTATGTATAGACTGCAAATTGGGTGTCGGTGAGCGGATAAAGATTGTCCATAGAATTAATTTTCGGCAAATATACAAATTTTTTTATTATCTTTGCGGTCAAAACAATAACATAGCAAAATGAATGATTTCGAAATAATAATGGCATCCATCACCGGTGCCGACAAGCCCGGTCTGACCTCGTGTCTCGCCGCAATTATCGCAAAATACGATGCAACTATACTTGACATCGGACAGGCTGACATCCATAGTTCGCTGTCGCTTGGCATCATGTTCAAGAGCGACAAGTCCGCGTCGGGCAGCATCTTGAAGGAGATGCTTTTCAAGAGTTGCGAGATGGGCGTGCAGGTGAGGTTTTCGCCGGTTTCCGTGGACGAATACAACCATTGGGTGAGTCTCCAAGGCAAAAACCGCTACATCGTTACGCTCTTGGGTCGCAATATCTCCGCGTCGCTCATTGCCAATGTTGCCAAAGTGCTTGCAGATCAGAATCTTAATATCGATTCGATAACGCGACTTACGGGTCGTGTGCCGCTTGTGGAAGACGATGCAATGCTTGGCAAAACTCGCGCCTGTGTGGAGATGTCGGTGCGCGGCACTCCCAAAGACAAGTCGTTGCTACACAGCGAGTTTATGCGCCTATCGCAGGAGAGGGGTTACGACATTTCGTTCCAAGAGGACAACCTCTACCGCCGCAACCGCCGCCTGATATGTTTCGACATGGATTCTACGTTGATTCAGACCGAAGTAATCGACGAACTTGCCATGCGCGCCGGCGTTGGCGACCAAGTGAAGGCAATTACGGAATCGGCGATGAGAGGCGAGATTGATTTTTGCGAAAGTTTCAAGCGCAGGGTGTCGCTTCTCAAAGGTCTTGACGAAAGCGTAATGAAGGAAATCGCTGAAAATCTGCCGATTACAGAGGGCGCAGCGCGTACTTTGAAAATTCTCAAACAATACGGCTACAAGATTGCGATTTTGTCGGGTGGTTTCACGTATTTTGGCGAGCATCTCAAAGAGAAGTTCGGCATTGATTTCGTGTATGCCAACGAACTCGAAATTGTGGATGGCAAACTCACCGGCAATTACGTAGGCGACATCGTGGACGGCAAACGCAAGGCGGATCTTTTGCGCACCATCGCTCAGAGCGAACATCTTAATCTTCAGCAAGTTATAGCCGTTGGCGACGGTGCTAACGACCTCCCGATGCTCAATCTCGCAGGTCTCGGCATCGCCTTCCACGCCAAGCCAAAAGTCAAGCAAAATGCCAAACAGTCGATTTCGAGCATCGGCATCGACGGCGTGCTGTACATGCTTGGATTCAAGGATTCGTATATTGACAATAAATAAGAGGGGTGATTCTTTTAGTAATTCATTGTTTTATTGAAAATTATGACAGAACAAGATATTATTGATGTATTAAAAACCATCATCAACCCGCAGAACCACAAGGATATAGTGGAATCGGGCATTGTTGACAGGGTGGCGATTACTGACAATGGCGTGGAGGTTTTCTTGAAAATCAACCACGCTGTCAAGCCGTTGCAAAATTCTATCAGGAAGGCGGTCAGGAGTGCTGTCAATCAGCAACTTAACCCCGAAATCAATGTAGAGACATACGTGGAGGACGTCGATGCGCCCAAAACCGAAAAACCTGTGCCTCTTAAAGATGTCAAGCACATCATCGCCGTGGCATCGGGCAAGGGCGGCGTGGGCAAAAGCACCGTTACCGCCAATCTCGCCGTTGCCCTCGCAAAGTTGGGTTACAAAGTCGGATTGATTGATGCTGACGTTTTTGGACCTTCAATGCCCAAAATGTTTGGACTCGAAGGTTACAAGCCGCTTGGCACTCAGGCGGAAGACGGCAGGGATTTGATAATTCCCGCCGAAAAATATGGTGTCAAGATGTTGTCGATGGGATTTTTCATCGATCCCGACAGCCCGGCAATTTGGCGTGGTCCTATGGCGTCTAACTTCCTCAATCAAATCATCAACGATGGCGATTGGGGCGCGTTGGACTATTTGCTCTTTGACCTGCCTCCCGGTACGAGCGACATACATCTCACAGTGGTTCAGAACCTTAAACTCGCCGGTGCAATCATCGTTTCCACACCGCAGCAAGTGGCGATTGCGGACGTTGTGAAGGGCATCAATATGTTCCGCAACGACAAAATCAATGTCCCAATCC
Source organism: uncultured Bacteroidales bacterium (assembly GCA_946409405.1). GTDB lineage: Bacteria > Bacteroidota > Bacteroidia > Bacteroidales > UBA3824 > UBA3824. The sequence goes on along the minus strand of CAMJWL010000062.1, from coordinate 2,405 downwards.
TCGGCATCGTGGAGAATATGGCTTGGTTTACGCCCGCCGAGTTGCCCAACAACCGCTATTATATTTTTGGCAAGGACGGCAACCGCGCCATCGCCGAAAAATATGGCATCCGTCTCCTCGCGCAAATTCCTCTCGTACAGTCGATTTGCGAAAACGGCGACGCCGGCACGCCATCTGTCCTCGACGACAATTCGCCGCAGTCACAATACTTTATGGAACTCGCCCGAAACATTATATAAGAAAATGCAGGAATCTCTTGATCTCGAAAACATCCACGTATATGGCGCGAGGGTTCACAACCTCAAAAACATAGACGTTACCATACCGCGCAACAGTCTTACCGTCATCACGGGGCTTAGTGGCAGCGGCAAAAGTTCGTTGGCCTTCGACACAATATTTGCCGAGGGCAGGCGGCGTTATATGGAAACGTTCAATGCTTACGCCCGTCAGTTTATGGGTGATATGGAACGCCCTGACGTTGACAAGATTACGGGTCTCAGCCCTGTCATCAGCATCGAGCAAAAAAGCACCAACAAGAATCCCCGCTCCACGGTTGGGACGATTACCGAGATTTATGATTTTCTGCGTGTTTGGTATGCGCGGGCGGCTGAGGCGTTTAGTTACGAGACCGGCGAAAAAATGGTTCGTTACACCGAAGACCAAATCTGCGAACTCATCATCAAACAATACGGCGGCAGGAAAGTGATTGTGCTGTCGCCCGTTGTGAGGGGCAGGAAGGGTCATTACCGTGAACTTTTTGAACAAATCCGCCGCAAAGGATACCTGCAAGTGCGCGTGGATGGCGACATCAAGGATATCATTATCAATATGAAGACCGACCGTTACAAGGTTCACAACATAGAGATTGTGGTGGATAAAATCGTGGTGCCTACCAATGGCGCGGAGAAAGGCGGCGGTATGGAGCGTATGCGCAAATCTGTAAAAACCGCCCTCGCCCTCGGCAAGGATGTCATTATGCTCCTCGACGCTGAGAATGGCGTGGCGCGTCATTATTCCAAACTTCTGATGTGTCCCACGACGGGCATTTCGTACAAAGACCCCGCCCCGGCAAATTTTTCGTACAATTCGCCGACGGGTTTCTGCCCCACGTGCAAGGGGTTGGGCGTCGTTAATAGGATTGATGTTACAAAAATAATCCCCAACCCAAAACTTTCCATCAAGAAGGGCGCGATAGAGCCGTTGGGCAAATACAAGGACAATTTCGTTTTCAGGCAGTTGGAGGCGTTGGCGGAGAGGGAAGGTTTTAGCCTCGACACGCCTTTTGAGCAACTTCCGGCTGAGGCTCAGGACATTGTGCTCAATGGTTCGCCCGAACCGCTCCATATGGATTGGATGCGGATGTACGGCGCGGGCGCATCTACATACGATGGCATTGTCAAATACATCGAGAACGCTGCCGACGACGATGAGGACGACGATATTGTGCAGAAATACGCAGCCGAATGTACTTGTCCCGATTGCAAGGGCAACCGCCTGAACCGCGAGGCGTTGAGTTTTCGTATTGCTGACAAAAATATCGCCGACCTCGCTACGATGGACATTGCCGACTTGCGTGTTTTTCTCGACGAGATAGGCCCAAAACTCACTGACCGTCAGCGCAAAATCTCCGGCGAAATTCTCAAAGAAATCAAGACCCGCGTGGGTTTTATGCACGATGTTGGGCTTGATTACCTGAGCCTTTACCGTTCGGCGCAGACACTTTCGGGCGGCGAGGCGCAGCGCATCAGGCTTGCCACGCAGATAGGCAGCAAGTTGGTGAACGTACTCTACATCCTCGACGAGCCAAGCATCGGACTTCATCAGCGCGATAATGACAAACTCATCCATTCCCTCAAAACTCTCCGCGACGCTGGCAATTCTGTGATTGTCGTTGAGCACGACAAGGATATGATTCTCAATGCCGATTATGTAATCGACATCGGTCCCGGCGCGGGAAGGCTTGGCGGCTATCTCGTGGCGGCGTGCACTCCCAAAGAACTCGCCAAACTCGATACCAAGACTGCGCAGTGCATTAGCGGTGCTCTCGATGTGGAGCTTCCGCCGATGCGTCGTCCTGGCAATGGCAAATTTTTGACTATCAAAGGCTGCCGTGGCAACAATTTGAAAAACGTCAATCTCACCATCCCGCTCGGCAAATTGGTTTTGGTGACGGGTGTGTCGGGCAGCGGCAAATCGACATTAATCAACGAGACTTTGCACCCGATTTTGTCGCAAAAATTTTACCGCTCGCTCAAACAGCCCAAGGAATACGACAGCATCGAGGGCATTGAGAATATTGACAAGGTTATAGAGGTCAATCAAGATGCCATCGGACGCTCGCCGCGCAGCAATCCGTGTACTTATACGGGATTGTTTACCGACATCAGGGCGTTGTTTGCGGAGTT
>CAMJWL010000061.1 GCA_946409405.1 uncultured Bacteroidales bacterium | reverse complement strand
AAACCACCCTCGCAGGCTACATCCATTGGCAACTCACCGGCGAAAAAGTTCTCGGTGTGGGCGACGCTTCGGGTATGATTCCCGTTGACCCCTACACCAAGACTTACGACGCCAAGATGGTTGAAAAGTTCGACAAATTGGTTGAGCCTTACAAACTGGGCTTCAAGTTGTTGGACATCTTCCCGAAAGTTCTCGTAGCAGGACAATTCGCCGGCGTTCTCACCCAAAAAGGCGCAAAACTCCTCGACATATCGGGCAACCTCTCAGCCGGCATACCTTTCTGTCCTCCCGAGGGCGACGCAGGTACTGGTATGGCAGCCACCAACGCCGTTAAGCAGCGCACCGGCAATGTTTCGGCGGGCACATCGTCATTCTCGATGATTGTACTCGACAAGGAACTTTCCAAGCCTTACGAGGCCATCGATATGGTAACAACCCCCGACGGCAGCCTCGTGGCAATGGTTCACTGCAACAATTGCACTTCCGACCTCAACGCTTGGGTCAACATTTTCAAGGAATTTTCCGACATCACTGGACAGAAACTCGACATCGGCGAAATCTACGACAAACTCTACACCAACGCCCTCAACGGCGACACCGACTGTGGCGGATTGCTTTCGTACAACTACATTTCGGGCGAACCTGTAACCGGTTTGGCGGAAGGCCGTCCGTTGTTTGTCCGCACCGCGAGCGACAAGTTCAACCTTGCCAACTTTATGCGCGTACATCTCTACGGTTCGATTGGCGTCCTGAAAATCGGCAACGACATCCTCATCAAGGAAGAGAAGGTAAAAATCGACCGTTTGACAGGACACGGCGGCTTGTTCAAGACCAAAGGGGTAGGGCAGAGGTTCCTCGCCGCCGCCCTCAATTCGCCCATCTCAGTAATGGAAACCGCTGGCGAAGGTGGCGCATGGGGCATCGCGCTCTTGGCAGCCTACGTAGTCAACAACCCCTCAAAACAGTCGCTCCCCGACTGGCTCGAAACCCAAGTCTTCGCCGGCAACACTGGCACCGAAATCGCCCCGACCCCCGAAGAAGTTGAAGGCTTCAACCGCTATATCGAGGCGTACAAAAAAGGTCTCGATATTGAGAAGAAAGCGGTAGAGTGCAAGGCGTAAGATTGCATTATTTTGACAATGAATAGACAGCGGTGGAAAAATGTTTTTTTCGCCGCTGTTTTTTTATGATTTTTTTTGTAGAAATAGAATAATTGAAATATATTTGCATAATCAAAAAAAATACATCAGAAAACTACAATTTAGATATGAATAATCATCTTACACCCAAAGCGCAAAAACTGTATAATGAAGCAAAATTAGCATTCCAAGAATATGAAAAAGATTGGGTCTTGGATATGCTTGATAATTATTATGATTTTCTATTGGCAAGTGATGACGATTTCCTTGATTTGTTTGACATTACATACGATACCGAAATAGAAACTGACATATTTGGCGACACAAGTTATGTGGACCCGGAGGTCATATTAACACCCAAAGCCCCACACAAATTTGAACCGCTTTATATAATGGTTGCGGGGTATGTTTTGCCGAGAAATGCGTTTTATGATGGATTTGGCATCCAATGCTATGTCAATGAAGATTGTCGAGAACAAGGCAGGCAATGCGTGAAACTGATGAAGAAGTTATTGGAAGTAAAATAAATCCTCTTTGGCAATCTATTCGGCGAAAAGGCCGTCGTGCAGGATAAAGATTTGGTCGCAAGTGTTGCTCTTCGTCGAAAAAAAATCATTGTCTTGCGCCAATGCAGCCATCAGATTGGCAGCGCATTATGACACGTTAAAATTTAGTAATTTAATTCCCAAACCCAACACCTCCGTCAGCCTTTACCACCACCGAATAATTAACCCTTTCCATCGGCTCGCCGAGTGTGGAGTTTATCATTCGCACCGTGCATCCGTACTGGCCCTCCAACTTTTCGTGTTTCGTATTGAGCGTCTGTTGGTAGAGGATGCCAATCTCGTCGCGCAACATTGCGTCGCCGGTGTGAGTGTCGTAAACCATTGGAAATTCGTCGTTTACGTAGTATTGCTGCAACGGAAGGCGGAGCGTATCTTTTGTGGAAGGTTGTACCATTTCGTAGGGGAAATAGATATGCCGACCGCCAATCTCCACGTCCAAAAAACGCAACGTGATGCTGCCGCCGGCGTATTGCTGTTCGCAGCGGCCAACAGCCTTGCCGTCAACGTCAAAAAACTTGACAGCCACCTGCGCCGAGCCGTCGGAACGGGCGACAACCTTGAGCCTCATCGGCACAATGGACTCTTTGAGGAGGTGTATTCTGTTGCTCAGGCGCACCCCATCATTGTCAGGAGTTGAAAACAGCCACCATACCAACGCGCCGACAACAATTGCTGCCGACGCGCAGATAATGATGAGTTTGGTTTGTTTGGTCATTTCTTACCTATGGATTTGAAAACCTTGATGTTGCCCAAAGCGTTGAGCAATTTTTTGAGCCAAGTGAAACTGAGTGCGACGTATAGGAACACCGTAGTAAACCAAATGAAGGCTATGTTGAACCAGAACGTCGGTATCTCCGTGTTGCCAATTTTCTTGACCGGTGCGTAAAAGTGCGACCGTCCGTTGCGGAATCTTGCCTTGTGGTACGCCGGGTCTTTCATCTGAATCAGCCGTCCCGACTTGCTCTCGATTATCTTGTCTAAGTCGTTCTTATTGAGGAGGTACTCGTCGAGGCGTTTGTTTTGACTCGACATTTGCAGGGCTACCACCTTGTCCCTGCCGCCGAGATGTTGGAGGAGACGCTCGTAGATGAGATCCTTCTCGTTGGAGGCGGCATATTGTTGACGTTCCGAAAGAGCCTTGAAGTCGTCCAAGAACATCATGAGTTCGTCGGCTACGGTGTCGTTGAATTTATCGCGGCAGATTTCGTCCACGCGGGCAAACTTCTTGCCGTCTGCGCCAACTATGTCCGCCACCATATTCTTTACAATGCGCAAGTCCCTGTCAACGTGTTTGGTATCCTCGCCGAGTTTGAGGGCGCGTTTAGCATTTTCAATGCGGGTCTTCAACGCCGGCACGAGGAACGACGAGTTGTAGTTGTTTTGGCTAATCTCGCGCTCCACGAGGTAGAAGTAGCGGTTGTAAGGGTTGTTTTCAAACTGTTCCAACGCCAAAGCCTCGTATGCCCACCTTGATGTCATGATGTCGCCTACAACAGGAACGCATTCGGCATCAGCCACGTTCTTGTGGATTTTGCTGAAACTTACCATCACGCCGCTAAACAACAGTTCGGGTACTATTATAAAAGGTATGGTGATGTAGATGTTTACCACGCTGTTCAACGCCGACGAGATGTTCAATCCAAGCATGTTGGCAAACGCCGACGTCGTGAAAAGCACGAGCCAATATTGCAATGTAAGTCCGTGTATTTCAAGCACAAGGTTGCCCACAAGCACAAACGAGATGGTCTGTATAGCCGATATTGCAAACAGCACAGCCACCTTGCTATTGATGTAACTCATCCAACTCAGGTTCAGGAACCGTTCTCGGCTCAGTATCATGCGGTCGCGGATAATCTCCTCCGCGCTCACCGTAAGTCCGATAAAGAGCGAACAAATCACACATATAAATATATATGCGGGGATGTTTTCGTTGTTGGCGAATACGTATGCGCCCGGGTCGTCTGCCGTGCCGCTGAAATACTTGATGAAAAACGCCAGTATGAATGCCAACAGCGGCGATTCCAAGAGGTTGATGAGCAAGTATTGCTTGTCGGTTATCTTGGACAGCACGTTTCTCTGCACAAAAATCTTAAACTGCGTCCACAGGCTCGGAATCTGGAAGTTGTTGTCGGGCAGGTCTTTCTTCTGCGACGTGTCAAAATCCTTCTTGTGTTCCTCGATTTTTGGCATGATGTTTTGGTTGAAGAGGTCGTACCATTCCTGCGGCGACACCTTGCGGGTGCGGGTGAGTTTGCCGTACTCGTCCACCATCTTTGCTTCGAGGTTGTAGAGGAGTTTTTCGGGGTTCACATTGCCGCAGGTGGGACATTCGCTCTGTTCAGCCGCCACGTCGCCGCTGATGGTCTTAAAATACACTATCGCGTCCAACGGGTTGCCATAATATGCCGGATAGCCGCCCCTGTCCATCACGAGAATCTTGTCGAACATCTTGTAGATATCCGACGACGGCTGGTGTATGTTGACGATGACGAGTTTTGCCTTGAAAGTCTGTTCCTTCAATAGCGTCATCACCATTTCGGAGTCGGCTGACGAAAGACCTGACGTAGGCTCGTCGGCGATAAGCACCGACGGCTCGCGCATGAGTTCGAGCGCGATGTTAAGTCGCTTGCGCTGACCGCCTGATATAAACTTGTTTAACGGGCCGCCCACTTTGAGGTTGCGGATTTCGTACAAGTCCATCTCGACGAGAATCTTGTTGACAGATTCGTTGATTTGCTCCTCCGTAAACTTGTCGAAACAGAGTTTGGCGTTGAAGTAAAGGTTCTGATATACAGTAAGTTCCTCAATCAAGAGGTCGTCCTGCGGCACATAACCGATAACGCCTTTGAGTTTTTCGCTCTTTTCGGCGTAGTCGTAGCCGTTGATGGTGATGCGGCCTCCTGCGAGGGAGTAGTTGCCAATCAAAAGGTTGAGCAACGTCGATTTGCCTACGCCTGAACCGCCCATGATGCCGATGAGGTTGCCAGACTCCTCGAAGAACGAGAATTTTTGAATGCCGTTCTTTGAGTTGGGGTAGTGGAACTCGATGTTGTCGGCGCAAAATTCTATCCTCGCCTTCTGTTCGTCCAAGATGAAGCGGCTCGAAATATTGCTGAAATATATCGGCGAAATCTTGGAGTTTTTGATGACGGAGCCGTTGCCGAGCAAATAGGTCTTGCCCGGATTGGTGGGAGCGTTGTTGAGGAGGATGGATTCGCCGTCACCCACATACTTGAAAAACAGCATGTTGGTGCTTGCCATGCGGATTATCCTTATGGAGCCGCGCAGGTTTTTCTCGTGCATAAACTTGGCTCCGGCGAGGTCTGCTGGGAGTTCGGCGTCCGATGATATATACATGAGGTGGCTCTTGTCCTCAATCTTTTCGATGTCGTAGAGTACAAACGCCTTCAAAGCCTTGTATTCGGGGGTGGGAATGTTGAAGGTGTCCGCCACGGTGTTGATGAAGTCGATTTCCTTGTCGGTAACTTCCTTGCCAACGAACTCCAACAGACGTATCACCACAATCACCTTGTCGTGTTGCTGCAGCGATTCGTTGATTTCCTCGCAGATTCTCAACACCTTCACAAAGTTGGAGGAGTTGCGTTTCCGTTGCTTGGAATCCGAAGCGTTTTTCACAGAGCCGGTCTGCACGGCGAGGTACTCGTCGAAGAGTTTGAGGAACTTGTCAGCATATTCTTGGCTGAGTTGCTGTCTGAGATACGACGACACGACGCCCCTCACGTTGTCGAAGGAATCATCCTTGGGGTCCAACGAGGCGGCTATCGCAAACATCTGCATCAACGCAGTTAATATAGACTCATTCATTATTTTAGGGTTCTAATTAAGTGCTTTTGGTCTTTCAAAAGACTTTACAAATGTAAGAAACAAATATCATACCCGCAAAAAATATTAAAAAAAGATTTAAAAAATTTTTATTGTACCAAAAATTTGCTGTAATTTTGTTTTCTGTAATAGAACATAAAACATCACAAGCAAAATGAGCATATTGGTAAACAAGGATTCCAAGGTCATAGTACAGGGATTCACAGGCAGCGAGGGCACGTTCCACGCAGGTCAGATGATAGAATACGGCACACAGGTCGTAGGCGGCGTTACACCCGGCAAGGGCGGACAGACACACCTCGACCGTCCGGTGTTCAACACGGTAAAGGAGGCGGTTGAGAAGACTGGCGCCAACGTAAGTTGTATTTTTGTGCCGCCGGCATTTGCGGCAGATTCCATCATGGAGGCTGCGGAGTCGGGCATCAAGGTAATTGTGTGCATCACCGAGGGCATCCCCACGCAAGACATGGTGAAGGTGAAGGAGTACCTCAAGGGCAAGGACTGCCGTCTCATCGGCCCCAACTGTCCCGGCATCCTCACCGTTGGCGAGGCTAAGGTGGGCATCATGCCCGGATTCATCTTCCAAAAAGGTCATGTAGGCATCGTATCGCGTTCAGGCACACTCACTTACGAAGCCGTTGACCAAGTAACAAAAGCCGGACTCGGACAGACCACCGCTATCGGCATCGGCGGCGACCCCATCATCGGCACCACCACTCTCGATGCCGTAAAACTCTTCATGGCTGACCCCGAGACCGAGGGCATCATCATGATTGGCGAGATTGGCGGCAGCATGGAGACCGACGCGGCATATTGGATCAAGGAGCACGGCACCAAGCCCGTTGTAGGCTTCATCGCCGGACAGACCGCTCCCAAAGGCCGCCGCATGGGACACGCAGGCGCAATCATTGGTGGCAAGGCAGACACCGCAGCCGCCAAGATGCAGATAATGCGCGAGTGTGGCATCCACGTAGCCGAGTCGCCCGCAGACCTCGGCAAACTGATGGCTGAGGCTCTCAAAAAGTAAGGATTAAGATTTTTTTTGGGTCATAATTACGCCGCCGGAGTTGTTGTTTCCATAATTTTTTCCCCACATCCGGCGGCATTTTTTGTTTTTTATTATGAAGACAATCAAAATATCGGCTGACATCATAGAATGTAGCAAGGACGAACTCTCTGCCGACGACCGCCGTCTTGTGCAGAGTGCCGAAGATTTTCTTCCGCACGCATACGCGCCGTACTCCAAATTCAGCGTGTCGGCGGCTGCGTTGCTCGACAACGGCGTTATCGTCAACGGCACAAACCAAGAGAATGCCGCCTCGCCGTCGGGTCTTTGTGCCGAGCGAACAGCGGTATTCTACGCCAACTCCATGTACCCTAATAATAAGGTGTTGACTCTTGCAATATCGGCGTTCTTTGAGGGGCAAATAGTCAAGAATCCCATAACGCCGTGCGGTTCGTGCCGTCAGGTGTTGTTGGAGACCGAACAACGCTACCATTCGCCCATCCGCCTCATACTCGCCGGACGCGACAAGTGCCTGATTGTCAACTGTATCAACGACATCCTGCCATTGAATTTCGACAGTTCGTTCTTTGATTAATATTGATGTGTAATTAATTGATAATCAATTAGTTGTATGTTAATATTTTAATCAACGAGAAAGGGTAGGGGAGTGGGGGAGTGGTGATCTAACGGATTGTCCGCCACGACAAAGTTGTTCTTTCAATTCTTTTTTATTCTTTTAATTTTTGGAAAAAAAGTCTGCCGTAAGGCGGACAACAAAAAAAACAAAACAATGAATTGCGCAGAAAAATACACTGAAATCCGCAGCCAACTTCCGGCTCACGTTACATTACTTGCCGTCTCCAAGACCAAGCCTGCCGACGACATCATGGCACTTTATAATATAGGTTGCCGCGATTTTGGCGAAAACAAAGTTCAGGAGTTGACTCAGAAATACAACGAACTCCCCAAGGACATCCGTTGGCATCAGATAGGGCATTTGCAGACCAACAAAATCAAGTACATCATCCCCTTTGTCTATATGATCCACAGCATCGACAGCCTCAAACTTGCCGTAGAAGTCAACAAACAGGCTGCAAAGCACAATAGGGTAGTGGATTGCCTGTTTGAACTTAAAGTGGCTAATGAAGATACCAAGTCGGGCTTCGACATCGAAGAGTTAAAACAATTGTTTTCGCAGGGTGCGTTGAATGAGTTGAAAAACATCCGTTTCTGTGGCGTGATGGGCATGGCGACCAACACCGACGACCAAGCCGAAATCCGCAAGGAATTCTTGAACGTTAAGTCTGTATTCGATTACATAAAAGACAATTACGCCGCCGAAGTAGGGGAGTGCTTCACCCAAATCAGCATGGGCATGTCTGGCGATTACAAGATAGCCGTAGATTGCGGCAGCACGATTGTCAGGATTGGCAGCACAATATTTGGCGAGAGAGATTATGCGGTAAAATAAAAAACAGTATTCCATATACATAAAAAAATCCCCGGAACATTTCATTGCTGAAAGTTCCGGGGATTCCGTTATTATGAGAACTAAAAAAACGGATGCTTACTTATCGCCCTTGGGGTATCGCTCGTCGAACTGCTTTTTCAATTCAAACACCTTGGGGTCGCCAGGCTTGAGCGACTCCGCCAATTGGAGGAATTGATGGAAGTCGTTGGGGTCAAACTCGCCGCCACCGTTAAGATACCTCGTTATCCTGTACACGTACATGTCGAAAAGACTGTCGATCTTAATCTTCAAGTTGTTGTACTTGGTGCGGATACGCTCATTCTCGGGCTGCATGGACAATGCCATCTCGTACTTCTTGAGGCAAACATTATAGTTGGCCTCCTCGTTATCCTTCAAGAGCACGTCTGCCTGTTTCTCCAACGAATAAGCGTCGTAGTTGTTGTCCACGCGGATATTCTTGGTCTTGGAGGCAAAATCCTTGGCCTTATCCACCTGTGCAGGCACATGGGTAGAGTCAGTGGATTTTACGGCATTGCTGTCGATGTGGACGGCATTGCTGTCAATGAGGACAGTGTTGTTGTCAAAGTGGATAGTGTTGTTGCTCTTGAACACGAAGAACGTCAACGCCATCGCAAATACAGCCCAAAAACCTACACGGGCGTATGGAGTGTTAACCATTTTTTTCTTGCTTGTTTTACGATTCTTAATTACAGTAGGCTCGTATGCAAATGCCGTGCTAATTTTGTCGGCATCCGCAGCAATATTCACCGCAAAAGGCATTTGGTCGGCGTTCAAGACGCTCGACTGTTGAGGCGCGGGGAGGTTCTTGTGATACTTGAAGTCGTATGCAATATCGTCCACTACCTCACGCAACGTAACGTAAGGACGCTCGGTGTCCATACCATTATGGATACGGCTTACGAGCGCACCCGTAAAGTACGTAGGCGCGTTGGGGTTCTTCTTGGGGAAGAGCGCAGTGGAATCCTCGTCGCAGGCAGACACGTAGTGAACGCCCTCGAAGTTCTTCATAAGCGCGGTCTCAGGAGCGTCGCCCATCGTATTGTGGATGCCACCACTGTGGCAAGCGTCCACCACGAAAATCTTGCGGGAAGCCGCAGAACGGCTTATCTTCTCCAATACCGACTTGGCCTCGATGGCATCGGTGTCAAGGTAGTTGACATCCATGTCGGACGTTGCGAAATAGAGTTTGTAGTTGTCAGGGTTGATGATACCATGACCGCTATAATACACAAAAAGCGTGTAGTCGGAATTCTTGGCCATGTCCTTGGCGTCTGTAATCTTACGCTCGATGGTCTTGGAATCCTCGTTGAGCGATACGATGATGTTTCGCTCGTTGACACCGATGTAACGCGGGTCGAGGAACAAGTCCTTCATCAACTTGATGTTGGTCTCCACGTTGGGGATGTCTGCGTACTTGCGCGTGTTGTATCGGCTTGCGCCAATCAAAAGCACGACGTACTTGTTTTTCTTGATAAAATTAGTAGTTCTCATAATTCTTAAAAATTTAAATTGTTGTTGTTAAAAAAATAAAGTTGTTGTTGTTTGCCAATTATTTCAATCAGCAATACAAATATACAAAAAATCTTTTAATTATGCAAATAATACGTTACATTTTTTCATATTTATCTATATATAAAGTGTATGTTTATAAAATATAATTTACATAATGACGTAAAAATATATAATAGAAGTGTCTGAGGTGCGTTATTCGGTTAAAAGTTAAAAAAACTTAATTTGATGCACAAAAATCACAATTCAACAAAAATAGAGTCTGAAAAATGCGGCTGTTTCAAGAAAAATTGCTAATTTTGCACGTTAAGTACATAGTAAGTAAACCAACATAAATTATGTCAGAAGATATTAACGAAAACGACAACGAAAGAATCGTTAAAGTAAACATAGACAAAGAGATGCGCAATGCCTACATCGACTATTCGATGTCGGTGATTGTGTCGAGGGCGTTGCCTGATGTGCGCGACGGTCTTAAACCTGTGCATCGCCGCGTGCTATTCGGAATGAACGAGATGGGACTTTTTTACAACAGACCTACCAAAAAGTCGGCGCGTATTGTCGGCGAGGTCATGGGTAAATTCCACCCGCATGGCGACAGTTCGGTCTATCTCACCATGGTGCGCCTCGCACAGGATTGGGTGATGCGCTACCCTCTTGTAGATGGTCAGGGTAACTTTGGCTCCATGGACGCCGACCCGCCCGCCGCAATGCGTTACACCGAGGCAAGGCTCAAAAAAATTGCCGAAGACACCCTCGTGGACCTCGACAAGGACGCTGTTGACTTTGTTCCAAACTTTGACGAATCGCTCAAAGAACCTACGGTACTGCCCACAAGGATTCCGATGCTTTTAGTAAACGGTGCGTCGGGCATCGCAGTGGGCATGGCCACAAATATGGCTCCGCACAACCTCGCGGACACTATTGATGCCATTGTTGCTTACATAGACAACAATGACATCTCCATCGAGGAACTCATCAAGGTAATCAAGGCACCCGATTTCCCGTCGGGCGGCATTATCTATGGTTATCAGGGAGTTAAGGACGCTTATATGACGGGACGCGGCAGGATTGTGATTCGCTCCAAGTATCATATAGAGACCACATCGTCGGGCAAGCCTCAGATTATTTTTGACGAAATCCCATATATGGTCAACAAGGCGTTGGAAATCAAACACATATCCGACCTTGCTGAGGAGAAGAAAATAGAGGACATAGTTCACGCAAACGACGAATCCGACAGGAAGGGTCTGCGTGTTGTAGTAACGCTCAAACAGGGCGCGATTCCCAACGTGGTAGTCAACAAGATATTCAAGTTGACACAATTCCAGACCACCTTCAACGTCAACAACATCGCTCTCGTAAAGGGTCGCCCGAAGTTGCTGAACCTCAAAGAGTTGATAGAATGTTTCGTGGAGCATAGGCTCGATGTTGTAGTGCGCCGCTCGCGTTACGAACTCGAACAGGCGAAGAAAAAAGCCCACATTTTGGAAGGCTTGCTGATTGCGCTCGACCATTTGGACGAGGTAATCGCGCTCATCCGTGCATCCGCAAACCCCGACGAAGCCCGTGTTGGCTTGATGGAAAAATTTGGACTTTCGGACGCTCAGGCTCGCGCAATCCTCGAAATGAGGTTGCAGAAACTCACCGGTCTCGAACGCGACAAGATTAAGAGCGACTACGAGGAGATTATGAAGTACATCAATTACCTCAACGAGATACTTGCAAGCCACGAAAAACAGATGGGTGTCGTAAAAGACGAACTTCTCGAAATCCGCGAAAAGTATTACGACGAGCGTCGCACGTCCATCGAGTACGCCGCCTCCGAGGACTTCAACCCCGAAGATTTCTATGCCGACGACGATGTGGTAATCACAATTTCAAAACTCGGCTACATCAAGAGGACGTTGCTGTCTGAATTTAAGACGCAGCACCGTGGCGGCAAGGGCAGCAAGGGCAGCACCACGAGGGACGAAGACTTCATCTGCCACATGTTTAGCGCAACTTGCCACAATACGATGCTATTCTTCACCAAGAAAGGTAAGTGTCTGTGGCTCAAAGTTTATGAAATCCCCGAAGGAAACAAAACTTCAAAGGGTCGCGCCATCCAGAACGTTCTCAACATCGAGAGCGACGATTCGGTAATGGCTTACATTAATGTCAAGACCCTCACCGACCCGGAGTATGTGAACAACCACTATATTATAATGTGTACCAAGAACGGTGTCATCAAGAAGACCCCGCTCAGCGAATATTCGCGCCCGCGTACCAACGGTATCATTGCCATCAACGTCCGTGAGGGCGACGAACTTCTTGCCGCAAACCTCACCAACGGCAGCAACGACATTGTACTCGCCGTGAAGGGTGGCAAGGCTGTAAGGTTCAACGAGACCGATGCGCGTCCTGTGGGAAGGAATGCGTCGGGCGTCAAGGGCATCACGGTGCCGGAAGGCGACGAGGTCGTAGGCATGGTGGTTGCAGACGTTAACAACCAAGACGAGGACATCCTCGTGGTGTCGGAGAATGGATACGGCAAACGTTCCAAACTCGAAGACTACCGCGTAACATCGCGCGGCGGCAAGGGCGTCAAGACTATCAACATCACCGACAAGACCGGTCTCCTGATTGCCATCGACAAGGTTACCAACGAGGACGACCTGATGATTATCAACAAGTCGGGCATCACAATCAGGGTGAAAGGTGAGACTGTGCCGATTTCGTCTCGCGCTACTCAGGGCGTGAAACTCATCGACCTCGGCAGGCGCAAGGATGCCATCGCGTCGATTGCGGTAGTTCCCAAGAGCGATGACGAGGACGAGGAAAACACAGAGGGCGCAGAGGTTGTTGCAGAGAACACGGAGGCGAGTGTTCAATCTGGCGTAGAATCTGCAACTAATGAAAGTGGAGAAGAAAACACTTCAACTCCGATGCCGGAAAACACCGAAAATAACTAACTTACTAAACAATAAAACAATGAAAAGAACATTACTGACAATTGCACTCGCAGCCATGGTCTGCGGTTCGGCTTTTGGTCAATCATCCGATATGAAGAAGACGATTGACGGTTACAAGGCCAAAATTGAGACTTCCAACAAGGAAATCGCCGATGCCAAGAAAGGCACACAGACCAAGACTTGGGAAAATCGTGGCAAACTCCTCGTGGAAGCCTCCAAAGCCAACATCAAAGGCATCAGTGTTGGAATGCAGGCTGCAAAGGACGCTGACATAACTAAGATTACCCTCGAACTTCTCATGGGCGCACCCACCGAGAAGAAGACCGAGGGCGACTACGAACTTTGGGTTTATCCCACGATAACCTTCTACGTGCAGAACAACCAAGTGCAGTTTTGGAAGGAAACCTACGTAGCCGACCCCAACGCGCTCAGCAATGCTGTGGCAGCCTACAAGAAGGCCGCTGAACTCGACCCGAAAGGCGCGTACAAGGACAAGAAAACCACAATGGATGCCGTCAAGGATTTGAGGTTTTCGCTGTTTAACAATGGTCTAAATTCATACCAACTCAAAGACTACAAGACCGCCGCAAAGGATTTTGCAAGCGCATTGGAACTCAAGGACTTCAAACGCGCCGAAAACGACACACTCATTCCAGACGGTCAGTTGGCGTATTACGGTGCGCTCTGTGCCAACGAATCGGGCGACAAGGCAGAGGCTGAGAAGATGTTTAGGGAAGCGGCAGACCTCAACTTCAATATCAGCACTTGCTACCACTACATCTACGTGATTACCAAGGAGAAGGGCAATGAGGCAGCCGCCTTCAAGATTCTCACCGACGCTTACAAGAAGTATCCGCAGGAGGAGCAACTTCTCTACGACGTAATCAACTATTACCTCGAGAAGAAGCAGTACAATGAGGCTGAGAACTATCTCAACACCGCCATCAGCGAACACCCCGACAACCTCGTGCTTTACAGCGTGAAGGCAAGTATCTATGTGCAAAACTACGGCGCTATCAAAGACAAGTACAAGGCTGATATTGACAAGATTTCGCAGTTGAAGAAAGAGGCTTTCCGTCAGCGCAACAATGCTTCGGAGAAGGCTCGCGTAGAAAGCGAGATTGCTGCACAGGAAAAAGTTGCAGCCGCTACAAAGGCTGATTTCATGGCAAATCAAGCAAAGGCTGCGGATTGTTACAAGAAGATGCTCGCTAAGGATGCCAAAAACTACGATGCCAACTTTATGCTCGGCATTTTGAGTTACGACAAGGCTGAGATCGTACAGATTGAGAAGGACGCAATCCCGATGTCGGAGGACAAGGACGGCAGCCTCGCCGCCGCCAAGGACAAGGACATCCACGCTTGTTGGAAGGAATCTTGCGAATGGTTTGAGAAGGCTTACAAGGCAAAGCCCACCGAGTCCAACCCGCTCCAAAACCTCAAGATGCTTTACTACAAACTCGGCGACACCGCCAACAACAAGAGGGTAAAGGAGTTGCTTGAGAAGATGTAAGATTTAGATGTTTGACAAAATGCGAAGGGAGTGGCTTTTTTAATGGTCGCTCCCTTTGCTTTTTTTAGTCTTTCAACAATTCCTTTGCCCGTTCCCGTACCCACATCGAAAGAAACTCCAATCTTGAATCGGGCAGATTGTAGCGCGGATGTTTCTTGAAGTGGAAGTTGATAAGCCGTTGCAACATAGAGCGTTGGCGGTGGGTGAGGATTTGTGATGCCAATTTCATAAAGTCGGGATATAATGCCGGGATGATTGACGGTTTCCTTGTGGATATTGCATACCACATCCGAATCTCCGTTTTGCAACGAAAATTGGAAGATGGTCAAGTCGAAATATTTTAGTTGAAATTGCATAAACATCGTTTAATTTTGTGGGACAAAGATGGTTATTTTTTTTTTAATTGCCAAAAAAAAGTACTATCCCCTCCCCCGCCGCATTTTGTCAGATAATTAATATTATGTTAAATAAATCATGTGCAAATGTGTAAGATTGTGTTCTGTTATTATTTTCAATAATACGATATTGTATTTGTATTTAATTTAAAACAAACTACTTATAGAGCATTGTTGTAGTACGCTTTATACATATATCAATGTATCTATGAAAATTTTGACTGTATAATATTATGTTAAATAGGAATATTGGGTAAAATACACATTTTTTGATTGAGAATAATGTTTTTTTCAATAATTTGGTTTGTGAAAATGCTTTGTATATGGTTTATTTGGTGTTTTATAGGGGTCTGCTCTACCCTATCGTCTTTTGTGTGTGCCAAACTTAATTATTTAGAAATGTTTTTTTTGTATCATTTACAAAAATATTTGTTACCTTTGCGGCGTTATTACAGAAACTAATTAAAATCAGAATTTCACTATGAAAAAAATTACATTCTGCCTTATGGCATTTGCAGTGGCTTTGGCTACGATGTTTACGTCGTGCGGCAAGGACGACGACGACAACAATGACGACGACAACAAGATTTCCACTCTCTCGGCTTCATGCAAGGGCGAGTCGTTTTCCACAAGTCTCGCTGCGTTCTATTCGTCAACAAGTGGTTCCACAAACACTGGTACAAGCAAGTTGAGCGACATCTTCGGTTCGTCAACAGCAGGTTCCACTACTATCGCAGGTACTGCAAAGGTGGGCACATCGCAAAGGCAACTCGCTATCAACATCAAGGGTGTTACAAGCGGCACTTACGAACTCAGTGTGGCTACCGACAATGCCATCAACAATGCATTGATTGATCTTCTTTCGGGCAAGACTGTGAAGGAGACCATTTCTGATGCAGCCTCCAATGTAATCAAAACTGACGCAATGATTATTTACCGTACCCCCGGCGAAGCAGAAGGCGGCGCAACCTACTATTTCTCCACGAAGGCTAAGGTAACATTCAATCTTCTCGCCATTTATGCAGATGGCAATTTCTCTGCTACGATGAGGAATGCAAAGGGCGACACATTCGAAATCACTGACGGCAAGTTCAAAGTATTCGGCAAGCCCGCTGTTTCTGGCAGCAAATAATTGGTCTGTGGAAACACGTATATAATAAACACGCTAATTCCGTTAACACCGAATTAAACGAATATTTCGATATTTGTTTAATTCGGTGTTAATTTTTTTTATGCGCTACGCCTTGGCCAATGCGAATACACTGACCTTACATTCGGGCATGGCTTCGTGCAGTTTCTGTGCGCATACTAAGAGTGTGGAGCCTGTGGTGAATACATCGTCAACAATGAGGAAGTGGCAGTGGGCGCACTCCCCTACTCTATTGGCAGCAAAGATTTGATGGGCATTGTTGATGCGTTCAACGCGGTTCATGTATGTCTGCGTCTTAGAATTGACGGTTTTTTCCAAGATGTCCTCGCGTATCGGTATGTTAAGTATCTGCGACATTCCGTATGCAATTCTTTCCGCCTGGTTGAATCCGCGAATTTTTATTTTGTCTTTGTGCATCGGTACGGGCAGGATGAAGTTGACATCTGCAAAGCGTCCGTATTTTTTGAGTTCATGCGCCGCCATGCGCCCGAGTTTGATGCCGAGGTCGGGATGGCGGAAGTATTTGATGTTGTGCATCAGGTTTTGTGTCCAATCGCCTTTTTTAAACTGCATGTAGCAGCAGCCATATTCAATCTTGATAGATTCGCGGAAAAATTCGTCTGTTACCAAGTTTTCCTCGTGCTTGTAAAAATCTACTTTGGCAATGTTCATAAGGCAGTCTGAGCATACAAGTTGCTCGCTCTCAGACAACAAACGTTGTCCGCAGCCAAGGCATGTATCTGGCCATATTACGTCTGCAATATCGCGGACTATATGTCTGAGTATCGCAGGCATCGCTACATATTATTATAAAAATCGCTTTTGACTACCTCGCCATTTTCGTCTTTGGTAAATTTCCAACGTTTGTGCGACCATAGCCAAGTCTCTGGCTGATTGCGCATTACCTCTTCGAGTTTAGACATATACTTTTGGGTAATCTCGCCTTTTTCGCATTTGGATGGGTCTTCGGCAATCATGGACACGTAGCAACGGTAATAGCCACGTTTTTCGCGCCTTATCTCCATGAAGATAACGGGCAGGTCAAAGAGTTTGGCGTATGTTTCTATGCCAGGCAGACAGGCGGTGTCTATTCCGAAAAACTTCACCCAAATGGAACGTTTGACGTTGGGACTATTTTGGTCGCCCGCCATACAGAAGCCTGTGGGCTGTTTTTCGCGCATACCAAAGGCAAATCGCGTCTTCTCTATCGGACAAAAATGGGTGCCTCTCTGTTCGCGGCATCTTACTGTAAAATCGCTCACATATTGATTGTGCAGGGGCTTGAAAATAGCGCAGAATTTGTGCTTGTGCTCGTATTTGACGGTCTGTGTAGTCCACTCCCAATTGCCGTGGTGTCCCATTGCAACAATCATAGATTTGCCCTCGGCGTAGAGTTTTTCGGGGATTGTAAGGTCGTCATATACAAGGCGTTTGCGGATTTTTTCGGCGGGATAGGTGTAGCCTTTGAGGCTCTCCATGAAGAGATCCACCATATAGGAATAATATTTTTTCTTAATCTCGTCGCGCTCCTCCTTTGATTTCTCAGGGAAAC
Organism: uncultured Bacteroidales bacterium; assembly: GCA_946409405.1. Taxonomy (GTDB): domain Bacteria; phylum Bacteroidota; class Bacteroidia; order Bacteroidales; family UBA3824; genus UBA3824. The sequence continues at coordinate 567 of CAMJWL010000061.1, read as the reverse complement.
ACATCGCGAGGTTCTTGTCAACCACTTTTACTCGGTAGCGAAGCACCCTGAAAATCAGGAAACTTATCACGTCCGACTCAAAGTACAACAGCCAAAATGGCGTAATCCTGAACCCGAATATAAATATCCTATAGAAAATGTAGCCTATGTATTGGAAAAATTGTTTCATAATCAGTTGTTTTTGCTATATTCCTTATATAATTGTGTAATAATAAGGTAGAGGTCGTAGTCGTTGCGCTTGAGGATGAAGTCGCGGTCGAGCCTGAAATGCTCCATAAACTTGGTGGCATCTTCGCGAGACAAGCCTGTAATCTCCGCCACAACCGACGGATTGTACTTGGCGTATGCGGCTTGGTTGAGTTCCTCCTGACGCTTAAATTCGGCTATCTTTTGCTCCGCCTTCCGACGTTTGCGCGCGGCAGGGTCAAATGAAATGCCCACACCAAGCGTTCCACGGCGCAGTTCTTGGAGTTCGCGGACATCGATGAGGTTGTTTTTCCATGTCTCGATGGTCTTGACATAATACGGTTCCTCTGCCACTGGCACTTGTTCGTAGTCGTAGAGGAA
>CAMJWL010000060.1 GCA_946409405.1 uncultured Bacteroidales bacterium | reverse complement strand
CAAGACGGTGAACGGCAGTGGTCGTCTTATTACCAAGGAGATACGGCGACCACTGCCGTTCACTGTGTTGTAAATAGGATTGAGGTAGGCATCCATGTCGCTCTTGAAATTCACCTTTGCCGAGAGAGTGCCGTGCGTGGATTTTGCAATGGGCGCAAGGCGTTCCACGGTGTTGAAGGTGTTGGCGGCAGTCTGGATGTCGATGCCGTTGAGGTCGAGCTGGAGATCCACGCGGGGTTTCTTGACATCGGAACCATTGTAACTACCACTGCACAGCGTAGAGCCGCCAAGCATGTCAAATTTGAGGTTTTGGAGTGCTGCAACACCGTTTTTGAGACCCACGCGACCGCTCAGATGGTCTATTACAAGCGAATCGTAAAGGATTTTGTTGATGTTTGTATTGAGCGTAAAATTGATGTTTCTCGGAATTTCGGGAGCCTCGGTAGCAGATTCGGGAGCGGGAGTAGGCGATGCAGCAGGTGCGGGCTGCGAATGGTCGTATGAATATATATCGTTGACATCCAAGAGGTTGCTCTTGAAATTAAACGCCGCCTTCAATGTGCTGTCGGCAAATACGTACTGGAAAATATTGTCTATCTTGCCATCAAGCGAGAAGTCAGACTTGCCGAGGTTCATGTTCATGTACTCCAAGTTGGCAGCCTGCGGAGATACCACAAGGTGCGCCCTGTGGATGTCAACGGGCGGCAGGTCTGTCATAACAGTCCTAAAATTGGAAAGCGAGATGTCGCCCTCAGCCGCAAACTGGTCGTAACGCTCATTCTCGATGTCGGAAAGATTGCCCTTGAAGGAGATACCAGCCTTGACGAGTCCGGCGATGGTCATGTCGTCGAGCGGCACCACGTCCTTCACGATGCCAAGGTCGAGATTGGCGTCCACGTGTCCGCCAAGCGAAATATCTTCGGCAGAGGTCTGTACAACTACCTGAGCGTCAACAGGATTGTTGCCCATTTCAAGATGGAATTTATTAACATCGATAGAGATGCTGTCCAAGTTGCCGGGGCATTTGATGTGGGCATCAACGTTGATGTTTTCGGCAGATTTGGGAAGGTCGGGATACTGAAAACGTGCGTTGTCAACAATGAAATCAACCCAAAACTTCGGGAACGAAACCGCATTGAAATCGCCCTGCGCACCGCCGTCAAAACTAAATTTGCCCGCCGTCTTAACGCCCTCCAACTCCTTGGCGTACTCCGCCGGAATCATGCTCAGGACGCTCAGGAAGTCGGTGTTCTTAGCCCCAAACTTCAAGTCCATGCGGACATTGGTGTCTGGTACGGCAATCCATCCGTCGAGGGCGAGGCCGAGTTCGTTGATGCGGAAGAGATTATCCTTGAAGGTAAACTTCATCTTGTGCATCTCTGCGTCGAGGTCGGATTTGAGGCTCACAACCGCGTCGTTGATGTAGATGATGGGACCCATGCGGACGTTGAGTTTTGCGATGTCCATGAGGGCGGAGAGAATGGTCTCGTCGTCGGAGAGGTCGCCGCGAAGGTCAAAGTTGAGCCTGTCTATCAGCGCATGAACATCCGTTACAGAGTCGGTGTAAGTAACGTGCAAATTGTTCACTTTCAGTTTTTTGAGAGCCAATGCAAACTTGGTAGCCACCGTGTCCTCCTCTTCGGGAACGAGCTCCTCCGGCTCGTCGGATGGCATGGAGATGTCGTAATTGGGCTTTCCCTCCTTGGTAACAATGACGTTGACCTTGGGGTTGTTGAGTTCCACAGACTTCACCTTGATTTTGCCGCCAAAGAGCGACATTACGTTCATAGTCAACTCAAAACTGTCGAACGCCGCCAAGGTGTCGCCCGTAAATTCCTTGCGACCCACTACCGACACGTCGTCCAATGACACCGTTGCGCCGGGGAAATTAGACAGCAAACTCAGGTCGAGATTGCCAATGCTGATGTCGGCGTCCACATAGTTGCCAGCCACATCCGTTACTACTTTCAGGACTTTGTCCTTGAAAAATATAGGTATCACAATCAGCAAAATCAAGATTGCCAACACCGTAAATCCAATAAACTTGAGTATTTTTTTCATGGTAAAACAGGTTATAAATTTGAGAGCGAAATTAAGAAAAAAATTTGGTATTGATAAAAAAATTGGTGTTTTATTTGTAATTTTGTAACGGAAAAAACGCACGAAAACAATGCCTGAAATTCTCCTTAGCACAGCATACATGCCCAACATACAGTATATCAGGGCAATAGCAACGTCTGGCACCGCCACGGTGGAGCAGTGGGAAACCTTCCCAAAGCAGACCTACCGCAACCGCTGCGAGATAGCCACAGCCGGCGGACGGATGACTCTTACCGTACCCGTCATAAAGGCGTGCAGCCATCAACTGACCCGCGACGTGAAGATTAGTTACGATACGCCGTGGCAGAGCAAACACTGGCAGGCGATAAAATCGGCATACGGCTCGTCGCCGTTCTTCATGTATTTTAAAGACGAGTTGGAGCCGTTTTACAGGGAAAGGACGGAGTATTTGTTGGATTACAACTGCAAGATTCTCAATACGTTGCTGTCTATCTTGGATATCAAAGCCAACATCTCTACCACCTCCGACTACATCCGCGAGGGCGACCCTCAATACCGCGACCTCCGCAATGTAATCCACCCCAAAGTAAGGCAGGAGCAGGGCAAGGATTTCTACGATGCTACGCCATATCCGCAGGTCTTTGACTCGAGGATGCCGTTTGAGAGCAATCTGAGCGTGATTGACGCCATTTTTAATAATGGAAAACTTGAAAGTTGAAAATGAATTACAAGATTAAGTTTTATATACCATTGATAATAGCGGTGGCGATGCTGCTGGCGGTAACGCTGCCGGTGTTGGGGCTGCCGTATTGCTACAGCGAGACGCAGTTGCTGGGCGATTCGATTTTTTTCTTGAAAAACAACGGCATCGGTTTGGTCTTCAACCATGATACTGTGGAGTTGCCCGACTTGTTTTCGCTTATATTCTCGTTGTTTGCGCGGTTTGTATCATGCCAACCTATTGTGCTTCACCTGTTTGCGATGGTGTTCCCGGCATTGGCGATAGTGGCGGCGTACAAATTTGGCAAATTTTTCTTTTCGGTGCAGGCTGGCGTTATTGCCGCCTCCATAATGGTGGTGCAAAATGTTTTTCTCGCTCAGAGCGGACTCGTATTGCCTATTATGATGTTGAATGTCTGCATTTTGGGCGGGATGTATTTCTTTTTCCGCGAAAGGTATGGTCTCTGTGTTACCCTGATGTGCGCCGCCACACTTACAGATATTACTGGCTTGGCTGCGTCGGTGTATCTGCTGGTGTCGTATTTCCGCATCAAATATCGCGAGTGGACTATCAACAACAGCCTTCTGATGGCGTTGCCGATAGCGTTGTGGCTTGTATATCAGTTTATCAGCCTTGAAGTATGCGGCATATTTACGATACGCCATTTTTATTTTTCGCTGCAAAACTTTGCCGAAAATGCTTGGTTTGTCTTCATCGCCCAGCACCGTTGGGCTATGACGGCGGTGTTGGTGGCGGTGCTTGCGGTCAATATTGTCAACAAAAACATGCTCTATTTCGTCAAGGAAATGGCGTGGAAAGGCATGACGATGTTTGCGCTGATGTTTGTAATAAATTCGGTAATGTCGCCGGAGGAGAGTTGGAATCTCGTGCCGATTTCTATTCTGGCGGTGTTTTCGGGGTGCGCGATTTCCACACTGCACACGAGTTATTACAGCAAATACATTGTGGCGTGTGCGATAATTGCGGTGAGCGCGTTGGGTGTTACGCAGCGCAAAAGCGTTGGCGACGCATACGTCAACTACAAATCGAAGGTGAAGGTTGACCAAAAGACCGTGGAACTTGTTGTAAAAAGATACGATGAAAATACGTCCATCCTTTGCGACAATTATTTTGCCAAGTATCTTACTAACAGAAACTTCGGCTATGTAGATGGCGCGATGTCATACGATTGCATCTCCCCCACCGATACCACCAAAATACCGCAGATTGCAATATATAGCAGTTTTGCGCCCGACGCCCGCCTCATCCTCCTCCGCAACGACGCAACTTTCGAAAAAAAGCACACTATATATATAGGCGTGTATGAGGTTGAGATATTGCAGAAAAAATAGAGGGGGAAATGAAATCGCCGTGGATTTTTCATAAATTATTTCCTAAATTTTTTGCTGCCCTTTCGATTTTTTTATATAAATTTGCGCTGCACAATCAAACCAAACTATCGGCAATGAAAAGTACAAGTTTCTTGACAATAATACTTGCCTTCTTCACAGCCGCCGTGATAACGGGCTGTGGCGGTGGCATTTTAGGCGAAAAGATTAGCGAAGGAGTAATTACATACCACCTCGAATACCCCGACGGCGAGAGCAAGAGTTCAATAGTGATGATGCTCCCGTCGCAGATGACTATGTCTTTCAAAAACGACAACACCGCGACGCTCATCAAGGGTTTCGCAGGATGTTTTATACTCAATTTTATAGGCGACTACACCCACAAGTGCAACAAAACAATGCTCTCGGTGGGGTTTGACCAACGGTATATGCTCGTCTCTGATTTTGGCGAGCCGCCTTTTGGCACGTACCGAATGTCTGACATCCAGATAGCCAAGACCGACGACACCACCTCCATCTGCGGCTACCTCTGCCACAAAGCTGTCGGCAAAAGCGAAAAGTGCGGAAGAAACTTCACTTTCTGGTACACCAACGACATCGACATCCAGAGCGACGCCATACTCTCGCCCGTCAAAATGCTTGGCGGCGTATTGATGGAGTTTGACGTGGAAATGATGGGCATCTACATGAAAGCCAAAGCAATAGAAGTGTGCCGCGAGGACATTGCCGACGATGTTTTCAAAGTTCCCGACGGTTTCAAGGAAGTGTCGCGCACCGAACTCGAAGACGTAATCCACTCTTTTGACGGCAACAACAATATCCCTCTCTAAAAAATTTGTCTTGAATTTCAGATGTCTTGATGTTCCTTACATTTTTTACTTCAAACTTTGCTTCGGCAAGTAGGTACTTGTTTTTGGCCATACATACCAGCACGTCTGCCGATGCTTTTTTGTTGGTTTTGTTTTTCTTAGCCAATCTTTCTTGAACTTTGTCGAGCGCGACAGCCTTGTCATTATCAGAAAATAAATTTGGTGTTTTGCAAAAAAAAAATTCTAAAACCACCCCTCCCCGTTCATTGCATCGAGAGCCTTGTAGTCGGTGCAATCCACAGTTACGGGCTGGATGGCGATGTAGCCGTTGTCGAGATGCCAGGTGTCGGTGTCGTGGGAGTCGGGTTCGAGGTCGTGGTATTCGCCGGTGAGCCAATAATATGGACGCTTGTTAGACGGGTGGTAATTCCTTACAAAATCCTCTATCCATTCGCCCTTGCTCTGACGGACTACCTTGATGCCCTTGATTTCGTCAATGGGAAGGCAGGGGATGTTTACATTAAGACACACAAAAGGCAGCGAACCAAGCCGAGAAATGGTTTTCTCGGTGATGATGGCGGCAAAATGCGCTGCGGCGGCAAAGTCGGCGTCGCTATTGAAACTCAGCAACGAAAACCCTATCGACGGTATGCCATGTATCGCGCCCTCCATCGCCGCGCCCATCGTGCCGGAGTAGAGGATGTTTACACTCGAATTGGAGCCGTGGTTTATGCCGGAGATTATGAGGTCGGGCTTGCGATCCATGATGCGGTAGAGGGCTATCTTGATGCAGTCGGAGGGCGTGCCGGTGCATTTGTAGGCGCGGTCGGCATCGTCAAATTTGGACACCATGTACCACAGCGGAGCGTCCAAAGTTACCGCATGACTCTTGCCGCTCTGTGGCTTGTCGGGCGCCACCACCACCACCTCGCCAAAAGGGTGGATAGCCTTTACGAGTTCCTTGATGCCCTTGGCAAAGATGCCGTCGTCGTTAGTTACCAATATCAATGGCCTTGATGTAGTGTTGTCTTCCATGTCTCAAAAATTTTTTTACAAATATACAAATAATTCAAAATTTATTCCTATATTGCGCACAAAAAAATTACGAAAAATGAAAATCAAATACCTAATAGCCGGTGCATTGCTGACGTTGACGTTGGCAGGGACGGCAGATGTTGGCGATTGCCATCACAATATTAACACATTGAGCATCATGATTACCGACAACTACGACTACGCAAAGGCATGGCAGGAGGTGACAAAATTAGACAACGCCTCACAGCCGCGCAAAGCCTTGGAAAAGGTTAAGGAAATCAGGCAGAACGCGCTGAAAGAGAAGAACTACCTACAAGTGTCGAAGGCGTTTATCCACATCATCGACTACTCCTCGCGCATAGAGGAGGAGGCCGATTGGAAGGAAGAAATCAAACTCCTCCGCTCCACCGCCGACAACGCGCCCGACGTTCCAAAGGCCTTCTTGCACCTTCTTACGGCGCGGTATTACCATATTTACCTTGGCGGCCAGGCGCGGCGGATACGCAACCGCTCCGAGGTGGAGAACGACCAATCTGACGACATCGCCACTTGGAGCACCACGAGGTTGCAGCGCGAGGCGGCAGACTTTTACCGCAAGGCTGTTGCCGACCCCAAGGCTACCCAGGCTGTGCCGCTCGACCTATGGAAGGACGCAGTAGTTACCTACGAAAACGGCAAAAGCAAATCCATCTATTGCAAAACCCTCTACGACTTCCTCGCCTGGACGGTAATCGACAATTATTGCGGCAACAACTGGCAGCAAGGCGATTTTAGCCACAAGGACATCGCGCTCGTGAGCGACGCAGACACCTTTGTAAACTTCGCACCCAAAAACGAGGACACTTGGTCGGAAGAAAACCTGCGCCTATCGCTCTACCAAGAACTCCTCCGCGCCCACCGCAACGACAATACGCCGCTCGCATACGCCTTCACCGACATCCTGCGCCTCATTTATTACAAGGAGCACAGCATCAACGAGGACGCGGCAAACACGTACCTCAAAACGTTGGAGGGCATCGCCACCCGTTATCCCAACGACCCGGAGATAACTCCCGCCGCCGCATATTACATCGCGCAAGAGTACCAAAACCGTGGCGACCTTAAAAAAGCGCACGACATAGCCGCCGAGGCTTACAAGAAGTTCCCAAAATCAACCACCAACTTCGGCGAGACCTGCAACACCCTCGCCCGCGAACTCGAAATGAAGTCCCTCTCTCTGCGCACAGAAAGCACCGTGGCTGTTGGCACGCCCTTCCCAATGCGGCTCGAATACACCAACCTCCCAAAAGTGTTCCTGCACATATATAAGATAACGGACATGTCGGCGTACAACAAAAACAGTTACGAACGCGCCGAATACATCAAGAAAAACCTTGAGGAGGTGCGCTCCATGGAAGTGGCTCTCATAGACAACAACGACTACAAGCCTCTCAACTCCGAAATCATCTTGGAGGGGCTTCCAATGGGTCATTATGTAATCCTTGGCAGCAACGACAACGACTACCAGCCCAAGAAATCGGACGTGATTTCGTACATGAAAATCCATGTGTCGAACATCGCAGTAGTTTCCCAGACCGAGAAGATAGGACACCGCAAATTTTACGTGCTCGACCGCACGACGGGGCGCGGCATTGGAGGCGCGGCGGTCAAGTTGTACTCCAACGACAAAGTAGCGTGGGAGACCAAAACTGACCAGAACGGCGTGGCAGACCTGGACATCAAGCAAGTGAACGTCCGCTATTGGAGCACCACAATGGAGGTGTCGCTCCCGGACGGCGACGAGGTGGAGTTTCACGATTATTTTTCGTACAGCGACCCCGACAACACCGCCAAGATTACCGCCAATTTCTTCACCGACAGAAAAATCTACCGCCCCGGTCAGACGCTCTATTACAAGGTGATACTCTACAAGGGCAACGGCAAGGAGGCGCAGGCTTGTGCCAACCTCAAAACTTCCATCGAACTCTACGACGTCAACCGCAAGTTGGTAGCGCGCAAGGACGTTACCACCAACGAGTTTGGCAGCGTACACGGCGAGTTTCAGTTGCCCGTGGGACTTGCCAACGGACGTTTTATGCTGAGCGAAAGCACCACCGGCACCACATATTATGTGAACGTGGAGGAGTACAAACGCCCCACCTTTGAGGTGAAGATAGACGCACCCAAGGGCGAGGTGAAACTCAACGACCGCGTAACCCTCACCGGCACCGCCGCCACATACGCCGGCACGATGATAGCCAACGCCAAGGTGCGCTACGAAGTAACCCGCATACCCGAATGGCGCGGATGGTGGTATTGGAATTATCTTCGCGAGGAAAAAATAATAGAAACCGGCGAAACCACCACCGACGACGACGGCGCGTACCAGATTGCCTTTACCGCCAAGCCCGACGTCAACGCCAAGGAAAGCGAATATTTGGTATATCAATACCGTGTAAAAGTGGATGTTACCGATACCAACGGCGAGACACGCGGCACTACCACAATAACGTCGACGGGTTACAAGAGCATGTTCCTCTCTGTGTCGATGCCGTCGGGATTCAACGTGATGGACAAGGCAAAACTCGACGCCGCCAAGATTTATAGCGAAAGTGCCAACGGCAGCCCCCTCTCGGCGGACGTTACCGTAAAGATTTCGCGCCTTGCCAACTACGACAAACCGCGCTTAAACAAGCCGTGGCAGTCGTGCGACAATCCTTTGCCGGGCGTTACACGGGAGATATGGGACAGCAAACTTCCCAACCTCGAATACTCCCACTCCGACAACCAAATTGACAGCCTTGCCGTGGATAAGTTGCTGAAAACCATCCAGGTACATTGCGACGAAGGCGAAGGCAAGGTGGATTTGTCGTTCTTGCAGAAGGAAGGTTCGGGGCATTACCTCGTGGAACTCGAATCACAAGACCGCGAAGGCCGCCCCGTGAAGTACCAACGCCGTTTCACCGTCTTTAACCCCAAGGAGAGCATCACCAAGGTAAATTCGGTGTTCTTCTTCGACGTGGAAAAATCGTCGTATGAGCCGGGCGAAACAGCCATCGTCAGGATTGGCTCCGCGCTCAGCGGATTGAAGGTGCGCTACCAGGTGCAATGCGGCGCGGACGTAGTGGAAGACGGCATGAAGACCATAGACCAATCTGTGGAGCGCATTACAATCCCCATCAAGGAGAATATGAGGGGCGGACTTTCGGTGGTGATGTTCTATGTGCGAAACAACCATTACGAATCCATATCCGAAAGCATCAGCGTACCGTACTCAAACAAAAAGTTGACCGCCAAATTTGAGACCTTCCGTGACAAACTCTACCCCGGCGACACCGAAAAATGGAAAATCCGCATCACCGACTACCAACAGAAAGCAGTCCGTGCGGAGTTTGCGGCTACATTGTTTGACGCATCTGTCAATACTCTCGCGTCTAACTACTGGTATCTCAACGCATTCCAATCCAATTACAGCGGCAATTGGTACGGTTCGCAGACATTTGGCACCACAAGCGCGAGCGAGTTTAAGGGCGAAGGCAACCACGCCCCGTACTCACATTTTTCGCTCTCGCATCCTACTATCAATTGGTACGGACACGCGCCGAGGTTTGGCGGAGGATTTTACAACGAGATGATGTTTGGTGCAGCGGTCAAAGGTGCGCGCAATATGGCTGTTACCGACGCCGCCCCGATGATGCTGATGAAATCTGCCGCCGTAGAATCTGCCCCGATGATGGCGGACATAGCGGAGGAGGCTGCGGACGAAGAAGTGCAGGCGGAGGCACAGGTGGCAAGCACCAACGGCGCAGACGACGGCGGCGAGGATTTTTCTAACGCCGAAATCCGCACCAACTTTGCCGAGACCGCATTCTTTAAGCCCGATATTGTAACCGATTACAACGGCGACTTGTTCATAGAGTTTACCGTGCCGCAGAGCATCACCCGCTGGAAAATGCTCGGCATCGCCCACACCAAGGACATGGCTGTTGGCACGTTGACCAACGAACTGGTTACAAACAAGGATTTTAGCATCATTCCCAATCTGCCGCGCTTCATGCGTTGCGGCGACAAGGTGGAGATTCCCGTCAAGTTTTCCAACCTCGGCGACAACGACGTTGTACGCGGTCAAATCAAGATGGAAGTGCTTGACGTGGAGACCATGCGCCCGCTCAAACAATTTAAGATTTGGGAGCCGTTGCAGGCGTTTGAGGTGTTCAAAGGCAAGACGGAGGCTTCAAAATTTGTGGTTGACGTGCCGCAGTACGACAAGCCTGTTGCCATCCGCATCATGGGCGTAAGCGGCAATCGCAGCGACGGCGAACAGCACATTGTCCCCGTCCTCACTGACAAAACCCTTGTAACAGAGGCTCTTACGCTCTCCGTCCGTGGCAACGAAAGTCGCACTTTTGAGTTTAAGAACTGGACCGACAACACCTCCACCACAGCCGTGGACCACAGTCTTACACTCGAATATTCCTCCAACCCCGCATGGTACGCCGTAAGTAGTTTGCCGTGGCTGTCGCAGAATCCGTATGATTGCTACGAACAGACATTCTCCAAATTGTTTGCAAACTCGGTGTCGAAACTCATCCTCGACAACAATCCCGAAATCCCCACCATGCTCGCCAAGTGGACGGAGCAAAACAGCCAAGTGCTCACCTCGCCGCTGTTGAAAAACCAGGAGTTGAAAACCGTCCTCATCGACGAAACCCCGTGGGCTATCGACGGCGACAACGAGACCGAGCGTATGCACAATCTCTGCCAACTCCTCGATGCCAACCGCATTGCCACCGAAAACGAGAAGTTTATCAAGAAACTCGCTGAGGGTCAGATGAGTAGCGGCGCGTGGCCGTGGTTTGCCGGCATGGTAGAAAGTCCGTGGATTACGCAGCACATTGTGGCTGGCTTTGGCAAACTCCGCCATATCGGGGTTGACATCAAGAAAGACCCGCGCATTACCGAGATGATAGACCGCGCAATCCGTTACCTCGACGAGGAGGCAGAGAAGTATTACAACCTGTACGTCAAGAAATCCAAGACGCCCGGCTATTTCGGCTACCAATATCTGTATATGCGTTCGTTCTTCCCCGAATACAAGCACAGAAGCGGCAAGGAGGCATACGAATATTTCCTCAAATATGCCAAGGAACACTGGCAAGACTTCGGCATCTATTATCAGGCGGTACTCTGCACGGTTTTCAAGCGCACGGGCAACGAGAATGTCAGCAAGGCCATCATCGCCTCGCTGCAAGACCGCGCACAGCGTAGCGACGAGTTTGGCATGTATTTCAACGAGAATGTCAACGGTTTCCTGTGGCACGAAAACAACATCGAAACCCAGTCGTTGGTCGTTGAGGCGTTCCAAGAAATGGGCTTGAAGGACGAGGTGGAGGAGTTGAAGATTTGGCTCATCAAAAACCGCCAGTCAAACCGTTGGAGCACCACCAAGGCTACCACTGAGGCTTGCTACGCGATGTTCCTCTGCGGCAACAAAATCAAGGCGACGGAGCCGCTATGCAAGATTATCATTGGCAACAAGAAGGCCGACACCAAAGACGCCGAGGCTGGCACGGGCTATTTCAAGCAATCGTGGCAAGCGCACGAGATGGACAAGAGCATGGCAAAAATCACCGTGGAAAATCCTAACCCGCACATCAGTTACGGCGCGGTATATCGTCAGTATTTTGAGGATTTGGACAAGGTGGTAGCCGCCGACAACAAACTCCAAATAGAAAAGCATCTCTATCTCAACGTGAAGGACAACACCGGCAAGACCGTTCTCCGCGAGGTTACTCCCGATGTGGCAATCCATCCCGGCGACAAGGTAACGGCGCGTTTCGTCATCCGCACCGACCGCGATCTCGATTACGTCCACCTCAAAGACATGAGGGCGGCGGGTTTTGAACCGCTCAACGTAATCAGCCGCACCAAATTCCAGGACGGCATGTTTTACTACGAGTCCACCAAGGACGCCAGCGAAAACTTCTTCATCGAGCATCTCAACAAAGGCACTTACGTCTTTGAGTACCCGCTGATAGCCGTCCACGCTGGCGATTTCTCCAACGGCATTGCAACTATTCAGTGCATGTACGCGCCAGAGTTTACGGCGCACAGTGGTGGAATGAGGGTGCAGATAGTGAGGTAATTTTTTTTTCATGTAATCATTTGGAGATTTCGATTGAGGTGGTTATCTTTGCGGTTGTTTTAACCGATAATATAACTACAATTATGACAGAAAACGAAACTACAGAACAGAAACCCGATGGTCTGCATATCAGGACACGTGAGGAGATTCTTGCATGGCTCGACAGGGCGCGTAAGCGTAAGGAACAGTTTATGAAGGAGTCAGACGAATGGTTTGCCGAGCGCGACCGCCGCAGAAAAGAATTGATGGAATCGGATTACTATCAAATTGAATGGGTATAGAAAGATGAATCAACTTGATATTGACCGTATCAATGCGGATGCGCCATATAGGGTTTCTGTTGCTGCAAATGGGAGACTTCTATTTGAAACCGACTATGAGTTGGAGTATATGGTTGAGTTTGATACAGACCCAAATCCATATCATACTGCCTATTGGTTTAATCTGACTAACAAATCCCACAAGCCATCCCCAGGCGACAAAAAAATTCCTCTTACTATCATCTGCATCATAGAGGAGTTTTTCCGTCAAAACCCTGACATTCTACTGTATATGTGCAGCACGGAAGGCGGATTGCAGGCTCAGAGGGCGAGATTGTTTCTTCGTTGGTTTAATGGTGCGCAGCAGAGGGAAAAATATGTAATCCGCGCCATGGAAGTGCGTGGCGAAGACAATAGGGATGAATATATAGCAATGATTGTGCAGCGCAGCAATCCTAATCTTGACAGCATATTGAAACGATACGATGCAGAGGTAGCGATGTTTAACGAATTTAAGCCGTAAAAAAGTATAATTACAAGCCCACGTCCCCCCATTTTTTTATTTCATACCGCAATATTTACAGATTGGCAAAGTAATTGATATTGCATAGTTGCAAGCAGAAAGATGTATAAAACGTCTCACTGGACAACAAAATTGCAACCAACCATGAAATTTTTGAAAAATATAAAAGGACGTGTACTTAATGTGCTGTTTTGGTCGATAATCTCGGCGGCGTTCATAGGGCCAGGCACAGTTACCACCGCTACGAAAGCGGGGGCCGACTGCGGGTTTCAGTTGCTCTGGACACTGGGATTTGCAACCATAGCCTGCATAGTATTGCAGGAAGCAAGCGCACGCGCCACGATATATTCGGGACTCAACCTTGGCCAAGCCATCAAAAAACATTTCTCAGGCACCAAGATGGAGTTGCCAGCTATAATACTCGTGGTAGGCGCGATAATACTCGGATGCGCGGCATACGAAACCGGCAACATCCTCGGCTCTGTGGAGGGCGTTGCGCTGATGTTTCCCGGCTTGGACAAATGGGTGATTGTGGCTGTATTGGGCGTGATGTCGGCGATAGTACTCGCCATGAAAGACATCAAGATAATCTCCAACATCATGGGCGCATTCGTGTTTCTGATGGGATTCACCTTCATAGCCGTTGCCATACTCGGCAAACCGTCGGTGGGCGACATTGCAAGCGGCTTTGTGCCGTCGCTACCCGAAGTGGACGGCGTAAGCCTCCTCGTGCTTGGTCTCATTGGCACCACAATAGTGCCTTACGACATATTCCTGGGGTCGAGCGTGGTGCAGAAGGAGACCACCATCCGCGACATGAGGATAGGCGTTACGATTTCGGTGGTAATAGGCGGATTTATCTCCATGGCAATCCTCGTGGTAGGCACGGAGATGAGCGCGGAGGCACAGACGGAAGGTTTTTCATACGAATTGCTCGCCCGCACCCTCGAAACCCACATCGGACAAGGCGCGGTATATGTGTTTGGCATAGGACTTTTTGCCGCCGGATTCACGAGCGCAATCACCTCGCCGCTCATCTCGGCACTCACCGCCAAGAGCATTTTTGGCAAGGACGACACCAACAAAAACAACGACGCCGCCCACAAAGACATGAAAAAAGGACGCTCCTTTATCGCCGTGGCTTACGCCGTGCTGAGCATCGGATTGATATTCGGATTTTTGCAGGTGGAACCCGTACCGGCAATCATTATGGCTCAGGCTTTTAACGGCTTGATACTGCCCTTCGTGAGCATCTTCCTCTTTACCATCATCAACGACGAAAAGATAATGGGCAGGGAACACGTCAACAATCTCGGTTCCAACATCGTGATGATTCTCGTAACGTGGATGACCCTCGTATTGGGACTCGTGAAGGCAATCAGGGCGTTCTGGAGCGTGGAGTTGGTGCAAAACATCTGCCGCCACATCCTCGGACACAGCATCCCCACTTCCGACGAGTTTTTTGTACTGTCGGCAGTACTCGCCATCCTCATCACCGCCATCGTGGTATTCTACATCACCCGCAAAAGGCGCAGCAGCAATATCGGCAACATAAATTTCGCATAATCCAAAAATTTTTGCTAATTTTGCGGCGGTTGTTATAAACATCAATTACCGTCAATTTTTACGTCAATTATCGATAATTTTTTTTGAATGAATTATAATTAAAATCGTTCTAATTCGCCAAAATTAGGGCGTTGAAAAGAAAAATTTTTCGGTAATTAAAATTCAATTGACGCAAATTATCGTTTTAAAAACGCCGCCGCAAGGCGGTAATTAAATGTTAAAGCAATATGTCAGAAAACATTGAGCGCAAGAAAGTTACCACGCAGACTTTCTTGTCGATGAAGCAAAAGGGCGAGAAGATTGCCATGCTTACGAGTTACGACTATTCCATCGCCGGGCTTGTGGATGCCGGGGGCGTTGACGCGATACTTGTGGGCGATTCTGCCGCCAACGTGATGGCGGGCTACGACACCACGCTGCGCATCGGCATGGACGAAATGATTTATTACGCCGCAAGCGTGGTGAGGGCTGTGAAATACGCGATGGTGGTGGTAGATATGCCTTTTGGCACTTATCAGGGCGACCCATACGCCGCTGTCAAGAACGCCGCCCGCATCATGCGCGAGACCGGCGCACAAGCCGTAAAAATAGAGGGCGGCATCGAAATAGAAGAATCTTACAAGGCGATACTCTCCGCCGGAATCCCCATCATGGGACACCTCGGATTGACCCCGCAGTCGGTCAACAAATTTGGCGGCTACGGACTCCGCGCCAACAATCACAGCGAGGCAGAGCAATTGGTTGCAAACGCGCAGTTGCTGGAACGATTGGGCTGTTTTTCCGTTGTCCTCGAAAAAATCCCCGCACACCTCGCCGCAAAAGTTACCAAGGAACTCTCGATACCCACCATCGGCATCGGCGCGGGCAACGAGTGCGACGGTCAGGTGCTTGTGTTCCACGACATGATAGGCATCAACGACGCTTTTAAGCCCAAATTTCTCCGCCGATACGCCAACCTCGCCGACACAATCCGCACAGCGGTAGGCAGTTACGTGGCGGACGTGAAGACGGTAGATTTTCCCAACGAATCAGAATCTTACTAAGCAATGAAATATTTTTTTACCATAGCAACGGCTGCCGTGATGTTTGCGTCGTGCGGTGCGCCACAGCCTGATTTTCAACCACTTGGCGACAACGTGGAGGCTTGTTTTGTGGAAGTTAACGCAGATTCGGCAGTTGCCAAGCCGGGCGACGTTTGGAACATGGATTTCGACTATTACAACAGCCGCGACTCTCTCATCTATGCAAGCCGTGATGTTGCACAGGATTTTCTGATGTACGCGCCCAAGGAGATTGCCAAAGGCAGCGTCGAAAAAGGCATTATGATGATGCACAAGGGCGACAGTGCGGTATTCCGTGCGCCCGCAGACGTTTTTTTCCGCGAGGTTCGCAAGATGAAAAAAATGCCCGCCTTCGTTAAGCCCGGCGACATGCTGACGTTCCATGTCCGCATGAAAAACATATACGACGGCAAGGAATACCAACGCCAGATAGACGAATACAACGAGCGCATGGAGGCTCAGGAATTGCTGATACTCCACGATTATGTCCGCAACGAAGGCATCAAGGCACAGCCCTCCAAAACAGGTCTTTACAAGATAATCAACAAGCAGGGCTACGGCAAGGACACCGCCGCCGGCAAGATGGTTACGGTGCATTTTGTGGGCAGTTTTATCGACGGCAGGGAGTTTGACAATTCCTACACGCGCCGAGAGCCGTTCACTTTCCAACTGGGCGCGGGCAAATCTATCCCCGGTTTTGAGGAAGGCATCGCCACAATGCACAAGGGCGAAATCTGCCGCCTCATCATGCCCTCCACTCTCGGCTACGGTTCGCGTGGAGTGAGCGGCAGAATCCCCGCATTTTCCACGCTCATCTTCGATGTAGAACTCGTGGACATGAAGTAACATTGCCGCCGCCTGACGGCGACGGATTTTTTTTGAACGAAAATTACCATCAATTTTTTCGTCAATTTTCGTCAATTTTTTTTTTAAGAAATTGACGGTAATTTTTGATAAATTGACGGTAATTGACGTTTTCAAAAAGCCGCCACAAGGCGGCGCAAAAAAATAAATTACTGTTATAGAAAAAATGAAAAAATTTTTGTTAATTATCGTTGCTCTTACGGCGATGATATTTGCGTCCTGCAACAAGGAAAAGGACGCCAACGACACCGAAAACGAACTTATCGAAAAACTCCTCGCCCGCTACGGCGACACGAGTTTTGTGGAACACAACGGCATCTACCTATATCTCACCGAGGAGGGCGACAAGGAGTATGCAAACAGCGACATCGTTAAGATGATTTACACGGGTCAGACCTTGAAGGACAACAACACTTTTGCCAAAAACGACACGTTGGAGTTCATATATGGCAGATCGGGATTGATTTCGGGTTTTCTCCGTGCGTTGCCATACATCAAGCGCAACAGCAAAGGTCAACTCCTCATCCCCTACAAGTACGGCTATGGCGACCGTCGAGTTGGCACCATAGAGCCACGCAGCACGTTGCTGTTTACTTTTGAGATGCAATAACGAGGGGACGTTGCCTGACGGCAACGGATTTTTGTTTAATTGACGGTAATTTTCGTTTAAAGAGAACAGCCGCCGCAAGGCGGCAATAGTTGTAAACATTCCTCCAAGGTAATTTCCGTTCCCGCCTCGCAAAGTCCGGCGGCGTGCATTATCTGTCCTAAGACTTGCTGAGGGGTGTAATGGCTGCGGAGATAACCCATATTGGCGTCGTCGTCGCGTTTGGATAGGCGGCGACCGTCGGGGGCGGTCAGGAGCGGCAAATGTCGGAATCGTGGAACGTTGTAGCCCAACTTTTTGTAAAGATAAATCTGCAAATGCGCACTCGGCAGAAGATCGCAACCGCGCACCACTTCCGTAACGCCAGAGAGCGCGTCATCCACCGTTACCGCCAACTGATACGCAAAAACGCCGTCGGCTCGTCTTACTACAAAATCGCCGCAATCTCTCTGCAAGTTGCAACGCTGCGGTCCATAGTTGCCGTCCTCAAAATAAGATTCCTCGTCGGGGACGATGACACGCTGAGCGGGACGGCGGATTTTGAGCATTGCGGCGTGTTGCTCCGGCGAAAGGCGGCGGCAAGTGCCAGCATATATCGGCGTACCGTCGGAAGTGTGCGGCGCAGACGACGCCCGCAAATCGGCACGGCTGCAAAAACAGTCGTAAATCAACCCCTGTTTTTGGAGTTCGTTGAAAGCCTCCAAATATATATCCGCCCGCTCCGACTGATACAATATCTCGCCGT
>CAMJWL010000059.1 GCA_946409405.1 uncultured Bacteroidales bacterium | reverse complement strand
TTAACTATTTGTCTGTATTTGAAAATGTTACAGCGGACGACTTGGAGTATTTGGTTCGCCTGTACAAAGTGCCAGAAAACGAGTTCACGCCCGAAATCCGCATACAATGGGATACGCGCTACAAGGATGTGGATACGCGCATCAAAGATGCCTCCGCCCGCCTCAAAGAAGTTCAGGCTGCCTTCGCGGAGAATTTTAATCTGCAAATCGTAAAGTAAAACTGTTTGTTATCATTACGCCGTGGTATTCTCAAAAGAATTTTACGGCGTAATGTACTTGAAATTCAATAATGGAAAATTACAAACCATATATCAAAGTTGGCAGATTAAACTATACAGTAGCAAAAGAGGCGCATTTGAAGTGTGCAGATATTTACGTATCTGAAAACTATCTAAGACACATACAATTGCAACATGGTGGCGAATTGGCGGCATTAGATATTGAACCCTTTGATTTTGTAAAACTTATATGCGATAAGTTTAGCGAAATTAGGCAAGGTACAGGAGATTCGGTGTTGTTGCTGATGTATAATGATAATTTGACATACGTAGCAAGCATTGCCCTAAACTATTCGCTAAAAGATGACTTTTGGGAAATAAAAACCGCCGAACCACGCAGGTTGAGAACAATTAAAAACAAGGCTCTAATTTGGTCAGCAGCGAAGCACTCTGACAACGGCAACGGAAACCGTCCCAATTAGTTGATTATTATGTCGAGCCTATCCGTTACGTAATAACCCATCGCTAATTAAGGTACTGCAAAAATATGGTTTCTTTTTGATTTCTCCAAATTTTTTTCCATCTATTTTTGTTTTTTTTTACAAAATAATTCATAACTTTGCCGCGTTATTATCTAACAACTCAAAAAAACAACAAATATTATGAACAAAAAGCAACGCAAGGAGGCTCTTGACGCACTAAAAGCCGCCAAAAAAGCAAGCCGCGAGGAGGAGATAATGCTCCACGGCAAATTAATCAGTACAATGCCAACAAAAATCAGGCAGTCCAAAAAAGTGTATGACCGCAAGCGCGACCGCAAAAATCTCGACCGTTACAACGACTACGGTCGAGATTTTTTGTTTATATGCCGCGTTGGGTCAGCCGTGTGAAGGTTTTGTATATAGTCTGTTCGAGTGTCGCGGGGGCGATGTTTATTTTTTTTGCCAAAATATTTGTTACAAACGGTATGCTGTCCATTTCGTCTTCGTCTGTTTCGGTGAGGATGCGCAACGGCGGAATTATGGGAATTGACTTTGCGCCGGAAGTTTCGGGCGTGGCAAAAGTACGCGCCGAGAAAGAAAAATACGTGTTTGGCAGTTTCAAAAGTTGGGCGGTGATGTCGGGATTACCATTGTAGCCGTGGAAAATGGCGGGCTGCAAGAATCTTGTTTCTTTGATGAGGCGCAAAACGTCGGTGTAAAGCCTTACGCAATGGATGATAATTGGTTTGTTAAGTTGCTGTGCCAAAAGTAATTGCGCACGGAAAACATTTTCTTGCAAATCTCTTGGCGCATCTGCAAACTTGTCGAGACCGCACTCCCCTACCCCAACAAAACTTGGATGATGCGCAAGTTGTTCTATTTCAATGAGTTGTCTTTGCCAATCTTCACTGATGCTTTTGGGGTGGATGCCGATGGAAAAAAAATGGATATTTGCAGACACCTGTCTATTGCTCAAATAGTTTTCTACACCTAAAAAAACTCCCCGCCCTGATATATCGACTACCGCCGTTACATCAGGACGAGGATTGCAGTGTGTATGTATGTCGCAAAACATTCTAATTGACATCAAAAACAAGACCTATCAAAGCCGCGTTCCAGTTGATTGCGATTTCGTTGGTGGTGTAACTACTATTGATATCGCAGTAGCGCATTGCGGGAGTCCTGTATTTGTAGAGCGAATCGGGTATGTCGCCATTTGCGGTGGCGTTGGGTCCACCGCAGAGGTAGCCCGGTACGGGAACATCTACGCCGTCCGCCACGGAGCGACGGTCGTGTACGTCCTTCACGGTCTTGCAGCCAAACCCAGTTACATAGCAATAGTCCAATGGATTGCGGCCGAGAAGGTAGTGGAGGTCGGCTTGGGCGGCTTCGATGTATTTGGTGTTGCCGGTAACACGGTATGCGGCGGCGAGTACGATGCCTTGGTTGGCTGCCACCGAATTGCTGCCCCACGGGAAGGCGGCGAGCGGCGTTGCGTAGGGCGAACGTTCGTAGTCGCGGAGGTATTGGTCGGCGAGTTTGATGAGACCGTCCTTCATAAAGGTGTACATCTCGTTGTCAAACAAACTCTTGTGTTCGGGCTTGTTGAGTGCAGACATCACGCCGAGAACGCTCGACGAATCCCAAGCCGGCGTTGCAAATTCAAAGTCGTCCTTGGCGATTTTGTTCATGTACTTTTTTGACTTGCCAGTGGAGATGGTCAGTTCGATAGCCGCCCACGAAAATTCGTCGCGGACGTGGATGTCGTCGTACTGACCGGTCATCACGCCTTCGGGGTTGCGATCGTAAAGCACGGTGGGGTTTAGTTGCGCCCAATCCCATGCCTTGTCAGCCACCTTAATCAGGCTGTCGCGGAGACCGGGGATGTATGCGTCGTATGGCTTCAACACGCGGTAAGCCTTGGCGCAGGTGGCGGCGAGGTCGAGGGCGGCGGCGGTGGATTTTTTGATTACATAACGCTCGTCCTTGTCGTCCTGTGGCATTATCATGCCGTTGAATCCAAGCGCGGTCAACTTGTGATACACTCCGCCGTCGGCAGGATCCTGCATCGTTATCATCCATCGGAGGTTGTACAGCAACTCGTCCACGATGTCGGGGATTTTGTTGTTGGATTCGGGGATGTTGAGATTCAGGCTTTTGGCAAAGTCGGGATGAAGTTCCACGGCATTGAGCAACTCCCAAACTGTGATGGAGGAGTTTACGATGTACTTATTGTAATCGCCCGCGTCGTACCATCCGCCGGGTGAACTGATGATGTCGCCCTCCTTGCGCTTGGGACCAGCCGCCGATTTGTGTACTTTGACCTTGGTGTCGGGGTGAGCGGCGGGACGTGCGTATTTGCCGCCGTATTCCTGAGTGATTTCCACGCCCGACCGCGCAAAGTAATACGACTTGGTGGCGGCGATGGCGAGGTCGGTGTAGATGTGTTCGCCGATGGCAAAGGGGTACGAGGATTCTGCGCCGGCGCACCTTATAGTATATACGCCCGGTTGGTTGAAGTCGGAGAAGTCGGCCTGCTTGACGCTTGTGCCAGACGCCCACCACGTAGCGGGCGTGGATGTCTTGCCCTTATATACCACGTTGTCTTGGAGATCCACTATCTGGAAGTCGTCCGCCGCGCCGTCGGGTACAATGGCAATTTTCACAGACTTGGCGTTGTAGCCTATCTGGTCTGCCTTGATGCGTTCCGATGGAGTCTGCGAAGTGCCGCCCGTATTGGACGAGCATCCGGCGGCAAGGGTGGCTATCAACGCTGCCGCCGAGAGTGTTTTGATGGTGTGTATTTTCATAATTGTATGGATGGTAAATGATTTTGCTCGGGTTGTTCCCTTGTAACGAAACGGTCGGTGATGTCGAGCAGATTGTCCGCCTTGGAGGCGAGGCTCTGACTGTTGCTCGCCATAGCGTCGGCTATTGCGGAGAATTGCTCCGTTGAATTGTTGAAACGCTGAACGGCAGAATTGATTTGCTCACTGCCATTAGCCTGCTCCTTGCAAGCGGCTGCGATGTCCTGCAACAACTCCGTGATGCGCTGGAAACGCGGCAATACGATGTTGAACGCCTCGCCGTTTTGCTTGACCGCCGCAATGCTGCCCTTGGAAACATTGTCGATTTCCTTGGCCGCCATAGCGCATTTTTCGGCGAGTTTGCGGATTTCGGACGCTACGACAGCGAATCCCTTGCCGTGTTCGCCGGCACGTGCAGCCTCCACAGCGGCGTTGAGGGCGAGCAGGTTGGTCTGGAATGATATTTCGTCGATTACAGAAATCTTCTCGGCGATGTCGTTCATCGACTTTTCCGATTGTTGCGCCGACACCGAACAATCGCGGATGATTTGCGAATTGTTGACAGCCATCTCCTCGGTGGTGCTGGCGTTGTCGCGGTTTTGCTCGATGGAAGCGTTCATCTCCTCGATGGACGCCGACATCTCTTGCGCCGACGACGCCTGGTCGTTGGCGGATACTGTCATCTGCTGGCTTGCTTCAAGCATCGAGCGGCTCGAATCGGCAATATCCCCGGCGGTTGCTTTGAGCGATGTTATGAGATCCGTAAGGTTTTCTGTCATTGATGCAAAGGCATCTTCGAGTTGCGATACTTCATCTACGCCGTCGTTGTGCTTGATGTCGTTTACGAGGTTGGCATTGGCGATGTCCCTTGCCACCGATGCGAGTTTTACCACGGGTTTTACGATGGTCTGTTTGAGATACTTGACAGTGAAATACGAACCATTGAGCGATATTAGCAACGCAATTATCATCATTATCGACATACGCCTTGTTACTTGCGTGATTTGGTCGGAGAGCGATTCGATGCGGGCGTTGCACATACCCTGCATAATGCTCAATTCTTTGAGGATGGCTACCTTGGTCTTGCCACCTTCTGCGGCTTGCATCTTCATCGAGGCTACAAGTTCGCCAAATTTGCTGGAATTTTCCATCAGGTATTTAAAAATTGAGTCCATCTCCGTCAACATCTTCCTGTCGGCATCGTCAAGGAGTTTTAAGAGTTCGGCGTGGCACTGAACCAACTCGCCCATAGCCTGACGTGTACGTTCCATATTGCCAACCTGCCCAAAGAGATTGGATTCCACCGACAGACGGCACGCCCTCTCCGACAGCATTGCCGCTTTGAGGTATCGTTGCGCTGCTGCCCTGTTGTTGCCGTCCAAATATGCCTGAGCCTTATTCGCGGTTCGCTTCGCCAAATCTTCGGCGAGGTTGTCGTACTTGGCGATAGTGGTGTTGAGGTCGGCGAATTTGGCGTTGGAATCCTGCATTTTTGACAATATCGAGTTCAATCCCTGCATAGATTGGTTGATGAGCGGATGTATGATACCAAACTGCTTCTCAATTTCGGGAGCGTCGCCGTCCAATTTTTTTACGATACCCGCAATGTTGTTGGCGGCATTGGTGGTCTGGGCAGCAAAAGTGGCAACAGCCTCCTTGTTGTTTCTATCTACGGCTTCAAATGCCTGATTGATGCCTGCGGTAATCTTGCCGCCATTTACATTGATGGCGAGATACTGCTTAGACAGCATTTCGGAGGTGTGCCTGAGTTGCGATATACCGAAGTATGCCACGATTACCACAAATACAATGGGCAATACTATAAAAATTATGTCTAATGTAACGCGCCCATTGAGTGTGAGCCGCTGGAAAAAATCTATCGAATTCTTTTTCATACTTGCCTTAAATGATGGTTTTTGCATTGAGTATGCAAATATAATGCAATATTTCGATAAAAAAAAGAAAATGACGGCAAAAAATTTTTTTTTGCCGTCATTCATTATTTAGCGTATTTCGTAACTGATATTCTGACTATTGAGTTCGGATATAAGTCCGTTGTCAATCTTGACCCTGTGCGACCGTGAGTGCATCTTTATTTTGATGTTGGTCTTGGGGTCGAAGATGTTGAAAGCGAGGGTGCATTGCCCCTTGTTGTTGGACGAAATGCGGTGCAGCATCTTTACAACACTGTCGTTGATGTCGCTCACGGGCAGGGAGAGCGTGATGCTGTTGAGCATCTTGTCCTTTACGTCCGAGAGCAATTCCATGTTGCTGATGCGGAATTCAAACTCGTTGGGGTTGTTGTAACGCGCTTGTATCTTTCCTTTAATCAACACCGCGTAACCCGCTGAGAAGAAACTCTTGTACTGCATATAGTCTTTTGAGAAAAATGCAAACTGATAACTGCCCGAAAAATCCTCCACCGTCAGTTGTCCCCACGGGTTGCCGGTCTTGGTGGTGCGTTCCGCCGCGCCGGTTACAATGCCAGCAAGACGGAGTTCGTTTTTGGTTTTGAGCGATTCGTCGTTTGCCGCCATCTCAGCCATGGTGGCGTTGCAGTAGTTGGTGATTTCGAGTTTGTACTGGTCAAGCGGGTGCGCCGAGAGGTAGATGCCCACGAGTTCCTTCTCCTTGTTGAGGCGCACGAGGTCGTTCCATTCGTCGCAGTTTTTGGGCTGCGGCTTCTTGATTTCCACCTGCACGGTGTCGCCAAAAAGCGAGTTTATGCCCGCGCTGCCGCCAGTCTTTATCTTCTGTCCGTATTTGCCAAGAGCCTCGCTAAAAGTTACCACGTCGCCCTCGGCAAGTTCGAGGAATTGGCTGCGTTTCAGGTCTTTAAACGAATCAAACGCGCCCGCAATGGCAAGGCTCTCCAACGTGCGGCGGTTGACCTGCGAGAGATTGACACGCTCCACAAAGTCGTAGATGTCTTTGTAAGGGCCGTTTTTCTCCCTTTCGGCAACAATGCCTTCCACTGCCGCCTCGCCAACGCCCTTGATGCCGCCGAGACCAAAACGGATGCCGCCGTCCTTGGTAACGGAGAAGTTGAGGTCAGACTCGTTGATGTCTGGTCCTTTGACGTCTATCTTCATAGCCTTGCACTCCTCCATGAACTTCTTGACATCCTCGATGGAATCCTTGTTGCGCGTGAGGTTTGCCGCCATGTATTCGGCGGGGTAATGCGCTTTGAGGTAGCCGGTCTGATATGCAACCCACGCATAGCAAGCCGAGTGCGACTTGTTGAAGGCGTAGGACGCAAACTTCTCCCAGTCGCTCCAAATCTTCAGTAGCACCTGTTCGTCGTAGCCGTTTTTCTTGCCGCCGTCGATGAATTTGGGCTTCAAATCCGCCAGCATCGCCGCAATCTTCTTACCCATCGCCTTACGCAGCGAGTCTGCCTGACCGCGTGTAAAGCCCGCCAACAGTCGGCTCAGCAACATTACTTGCTCCTGATATACCGTAACGCCGTAGGTTTCCTTCAAATACTTCTCCATCACGGGGATGTCGTAACTGATAGGCTCCTTGCCGAGTTTTCGGTTGATGAAGGTGGGGATGTAGTCCATAGGGCCCGGACGGTAGAGGGCGTTCATGGCTATGAGGTCGTTGATGTTGTTGGGTTTCAACTCCTTCAAGTATTTCTGCATGCCCGGCGATTCAAACTGGAACGTGCCTATCGTGCGGCCTTCGCTGTACAGTTGGTAGGTCAGTTTGTCGTCGATGGGGATTGCTTCGAGGTCGATGTCGATGCCACGGTGCTTCTTGATGTTTTTCAAAGCCTCTTTTTGGAGCGAGAGTGTTTTGAGTCCCAAGAAGTCCATCTTGATTAAACCAACACTTTCAACAACGTGTCCATCGTATTGAGTAACAACCACATCCGTATCTGTCTCCTTGTCTTTGATAGTACATACGGGCGCGATGTCGGTGAGGTCTTGCGCACCGATGATGACGCCGCAGGCATGGATGCCAATCTGACGGTTGGTGTCCTCCAAATCCTTGGCGTACTTCAACATTTCTTCCACATTCTCGTTCTGACCTTCGAGCGGCACTTTGAAGTTTTCGGTGTCGGGCTGGATGCCTTTTATAAGTTGTTGCAACTCAGGGATATACTTGTAGCAAGTGCCGAGGTTCACTTTTGGCATCTTCTTTGGCACTTCGCCGTCCACCGCCTTCACCTGGTATTCCTCAAAAGATTTTTCGGGGATTAACTTCTTGATAGCGTTGACGATAGGCAGCGGCACTTTCTGCACACGTCCAACGTCGGCAACGGACGATTTTGTTGCCATCGTGCCGTATGTAATAATGTGTGCCACTTTTTCCTTGCCGTATTTTTCCGTAACCCAGTCGAGCACCTTGCCGCGTCCGTCGTCGTCAAAATCCACGTCGATATCAGGCAAGGAAATACGGTCGGGATTCAAGAAACGTTCAAAAAGTAAGTCGTATTTGAGCGGGTCTAAGTTGGTGATTTTAAGACAGTAAGCAACCACCGAACCAGCCGCCGAACCACGTCCAGGTCCCACCCAAACGTCTAACTCCTCGCGGGCAGCGCGTATGTAGTCGGACACGATGAGGAAGTATCCGGGGAAACCCATCGTCTTCATCACGTGGAGTTCAAATTTGATGCGCTCCTGTTGCTCGGTGGTCAGGGTGTCGCCATAACGCTTCCTCGCGCCGTCGTAGGTGAGTTTGGCGAGGTAGTCGGCTTCGAGTTTGATACGGTAGAGTTTTTCGTAGCCGCCGAGTTTAGCGATTTTCTTGTCGGCATCCTCCTTGGACAGCACCACGTTGCCGTTTTCGTCCTGCGTAAACTCGTTGAACAAATCCTCCTCGGTGAATTTTTTGTGGTATTCCTCCTCCGTGCCAAAAGATTCGGGAATCTCAAATTTAGGCATGATAGGCGGCGAGTCGATGCTGTAAACCTCCACCTTGTCGGCGATTTCCACAGTGTTGGCGAGGGCTTCGGGATAGTCGGCGAATATAGCCTCCATCTCCTCAGGAGTTTTGAGCCATTCTTGCTTGGTATAGTGCATACGGTCGGGGTCGTCGAAATCCTTGCCGGTGCTAAGGCAGATAAGACGGTCGTGCGCCTCGCCGTGGTCTTCTTCCACAAAGTGAACGTCGTTGGTGGCTATCAACTTGATATTGTGTTTCTTAGCCAACTCCACTAAAACCTTGTTTACCTTCTCTTGGAGTTCGTATGTTTCGGTATTGGCGTTTGGCTTGTCGGTCTTGTGGCGTTGCATCTCGAGGTAGTAGTCGTCGCCAAAGAGGTTCTTAAACCACAATACAGCCTCCTCTGCCTCTGCAAGTTCGCCAGCGAGGATTTTCTTGGGAATTTCGCCGCCAAGACACGCCGAGGAGCATATCAGACCCTCATGATACTGTTCGAGTACGTGCTTGTCGATACGCGGATTGCTGTAAAAACCTTCCGTAAATGCTATCGAGGATAGTTTGCAGAGGCTGTGGTAGCCCGCCTTGTTTTTGGCGAGAAGCACGAGGTGCCATCCGCGATGACCCTTCGCCTTGACGTGCAGGTCTTCCGGGGCGCAGTACGCCTCGATGCCGATAATTGGCTTAAAAGGCACAAACTCGGCGGCTTTCTTCTCCAATTCGGGGAGTTGGGCTTCGAGTTCGGCTTTTTTGGCGGGGTCGGTGGCCTTCTCGATGTTTTCCATGCACTCCTTGACGGCTTTTTTTGCCTTGCCGTTTACCTTGCCGGCGGTATCCACCAAGTCTTTGATGCCAAACATGTTGCCGTGGTCGGTGAGAGCCATGGCGTGCATACCGTTTTTGAGGCATTTATCTATGAGATCCGGCACTTTCGACATTCCATCCAATATCGAATAGTGTGAGTGGACGTGCAAATGCGTGAATTTATCCATTTTTCCTTGTTAAGTGGTCGGTTTGTTATTATAGATTTGACGCAATAAAGGTAAAAAAGTTTTTCGGGAAAAACTAATAAAATTTGAAGTCGAATTTGCAACATCGGGTGTAAATGTCAGTTTTTCAGGCTGATGAAATGCAAAAAAAATTTTTTTATATGAAAAACTTTCTCTTTTTGGTAACAACTACCTCGTTGCCCTTGCCGTGGTACTCCACGCTGTCGAACAACGCGCGCGAAAACATGATGCCGCGACCGTGGAAGAGGTCTGCCTTGACGAATTTTTCGGTGGGATCAGGCACTTTTGACAAGTCGAAACCGTTGCCCTCGTCGATGATGGTCCATTTGCACTCGTCGGGCGAAAACTCATAATATATAGTGATAACCCTCGATGCAATCTCCTCGTCCAAGAGCCTCTTGTGGCAGAGATCCATCATGCCTTTGGGCGAATCAGACACGGCGGTCTTCTCGTCGTAGGTGATATTGAGGTTGCCGTGTTCGATGGCGTTTGTGATGAGTTCGGAGAGTCCGAGTTCGATGCCCACGCGGTCGTCGGTGCTGAAGAAGTCGTCGCCCACCTTCTCCATCACGCGGGGGATAATGCTACTGGTGCCGTCGTATTCGGTGGGGAATATAAATTTGAGCGTGCCGCTCTCCACTTCGCCGTAAGGCTCGGTGTCGTCGGGAGCGGTGGGCAGTTGCTTGGCAAACCTGTCGAGCATCGGGATGATGTCCCTGTCTTGCACAGGTTTTTTGAGGAAGTCGTTTGCTCCGGCGCGGAACGCCTGCACGGCGAGCCTTTCGCTACTCTCGGTGGCAATCATTATTATAATAGTGTTGGAATCCTTCTTCCTGATGTCGCGCAGAAACTCAAATCCAGAGATGCCAGGCAGCAACACATTGCAGATGATAGCGTCGGGGCGTCCGTTAGCATATATGTCCAACGCCTCCGAAGCATTCATCGCCGTCTGGCACGTGTGGCCCGAATAGCGAAGAAGATCCCGGAGGTAATGCCGCGACACAAAGTCGTTCTCTATGATTAAGACTTTCAATTTAATGCTCGTGTGTTAGATTAGCGTGTCCACATATATTAACGAAAACCACGCCAAAAAGTTTCTGCAAAAATACATTTTTTTCTGTTTTTTGCAAAATTTTTATAAAGAATCGCTGTGTCAAATTGCAGATTGTACCCGCAAAAACGCCATTTTTGCCCTCCAACCTAAAAAATACTTTAACTTTAAATGCCTGACAATCAATAGCGAAAAATTTTTTTTGAAAATAGATAGCGAAAAATTTTGTGTAATTGAAAAAAAACACGTACATTTGTGAAATCAATTTTGGTACGAACCATGACTGAAGAGAAAGAGATAATTATAAAGGAATTCAGGGACAAGTTTACCAAGTTGGCCGCCATCTGCGACCGACTGAGGATGGATTGTAACAAGTTGGAAGCGACGAAGAAGGATCTCGAAGCCAAACTGAAGGTCAAGGAGAACGACTATCAGCAACTCAAACTGCGTTACGACAATATGAAGACCGTAGTATCTCTCTTGGACGGCAAGGACAAGCACGATGCCAAGATTTACTTGAACAGAATGTTGCGGGACATAGACAAATGTTTGTCGATGTTGATGGACTGATTCAGGTTTTCAGCAAAAGAATAAGACACAATAAAAATAAAATTGATGGACGAAAAGTTATCAATAAAGTTGAATATAGACGGCCACATCTACCCTATCAAGGTGAACCGCGCCGACGAGGAACGCTACCGTAAGGCTGGCAAACTCATCGACGACAGGATAAAGACGTACAAACAGAAGTTTAACGTCTCCAGTAGGACAGACTTCGACTTCGTAGCGATGGCCGCCATAGAACTCGTGAGCAAGTACTTAGGCAACGAGGAGATGGCCGACGACACGGAGATGCTGTCGGAGCTGAGAATCTTGTCCAACGACATGAACGACTACATCCAAAAGATGAACGCTCTTTAACATAACATATAAAGAACAGAACTTAAAAAAATTCTGCCCGCATCATTTCACAAACAGGTTTGAAACTCTACAATTATTAGAACAACAGGGAGTTGGCTTCAGACTGCGTATAACAGGCCTTATGCCGGCATCAGCCGAGCATCAGCTCTGCAGCGTCGCTATAAGCGGCGGCATCCTGACGTTGGACGTTAAAAACAGTAGAGCGGCTCCCGCCCATGAGTCATCAGGGGTTTCCAAACTATTTCTGATAATGATGCGGGCTTTTTTTGTTAACATTTAAAATAAATATAAGCAAACACAAATGTCAAATTTTATCATTCCGGCATGTATTGCGCTTGCGGCATTGGTGATAGGTTTTGTGCTCGGCTACTTCCTCAAAGTGAAGGCCGCCGAGAAGTCGGCTAACCGCATCATCGAAAATGCTCGTGCCGAGGCTGAGGCTCTCAAACAGAAGAAGATTCTCGAAGCCCGCGAAGAGGCACTCAAGATGAAGTCGGAAAACGACCGAATCGCAAGCGACAAGAACAACAAACTACAGCAATTGGAGCAAAAACTCCGTCAGAAGGAGACCGCCCTCAACCAAAACCGAGGCGAAATCCAGAAGAAACAGAAGGAACTCGAACAAAAGAAAAGCGAGGCGGACACCCTCAAAGCCACGCTCGAACGTCAGATAGAGAAAAACGACGCCAAGAGCAAGGAACTCGACGACCTCAACCATCGCGCACAGGAGAACCTCGAGGCTATCGCGGGCATCTCCGCCGCCGATGCAAAACAGCAACTCATCGACTCCCTCAAAGCCGAGGCGCAGACCGAGGCGGTGAGCATCAAAAACGACATCGTGGAGGAGGCAAAACTGCAAGCCGGCCGCGAAGCCAAAAAGATTGTAATACAGACCATTCAGCGCATTGGCGCGGAGACCGCAATCGAAAATTCGGTAACGGTTTTCAACATCGACAACGACGAAATCAAGGGCCGCATCATCGGTCGCGAAGGCCGCAACATCAGGGCGTTGGAAGCCGCCACGGGTGTGGAAATCATCGTGGACGACACCCCGGACGCCATCGTATTATCCGGTTTTGACCCCGTAAGGCGCGAGGTTGCCCGCCTTGCAATACACCAACTCGTTACCGACGGACGTATCCATCCCGCCCGCATCGAGGAGGTTGTCGCCAAGACCCAAAGACAACTTGAAGACGAGATAGCCGAAGTAGGCAAACGAACATATATAGACCTTGGCGTTCATGGTCTGCACCCCGAACTCGTAAGGCTTATCGGCAAGATGAAGTACCGCTCGTCTTACGGACAGAACCTCCTGCAACACTCCCGCGAAACCGCCAATCTCTGTGCGGTGATGGCGTCGGAACTCGGCCTCACCAATTATGTAAAAGCCGCTAAACGCGCCGGTCTTCTACACGACATCGGCAAGGTGCCTGACGAAGACCTCGAAATGCCCCACGCTCTCGTGGGCATGAAACTCGCCGAGAAGTACAAGGAAAAGCCCGACATCTGCAACGCCATCGGCGCACACCACGACGAGATAGAGATGACGGCCATTATCTCCCCCATCGTGCAGGTATGCGACGCAATATCGGGCGCACGTCCCGGTGCAAGGCGCGAGATTGCAGAGAGTTACGTCAAGAGGCTCAAAGCGTTGGAGGATTTGGCGCAGTCGTACCCCGGCGTATTGAAGACTTACGCAATACAGGCAGGCCGCGAACTCCGCGTGATTGTTGGTGCCGACAAGGTAACGGACTTGGAGACCGAAAAACTCTCCGCCGAAATCGCCAACAAGATTCAGAAGGAACTCACCTACCCCGGTCAAATCAAGATTACCGTAATCCGCGAGACCCGCGCCGTCAACTACGCCAAGTAGCATATAAATAAAACGACATCAAAAAAGGCTGTCCAAAATTTTGGATGGCCTTTTTTGATGTATGTAAGATGCCTATTTCTTTGGTATTGGCGTATCGTTTTTGGTGAGCGCGATTATGAAAATATTGCGCTGAGTGAGCAAGTTGCTGTTGTGGTATGGCTGCATGAAGGAGTAAAAAAGTTTTTCGCCTGGCTCGTCGCTGTTGGGGTCGCAGTTTTTATAGACAAGGTATTTGAAGTTGACCCTTGCACTATCTTGCTCCACGAGCGTGCCAATAGACGAAATTACGTTGAGGTATGCATCGAAGACTTCGCGGTTGCGGCTCATGACGCCCACGCAGACACATTCGTCGCGACGGATGTCTATTTCATACGAAAAGTACGGGTACTTCTCCGCGCCACGGCACAAGACGAGAATCGTGTTGCGATCCAGCGTATCGATTTTTGGTTCGTATTCGGGGTCGTTGTCTATGCGGGCGCAAATCTGGGCAAGGTTTTTGCCGAGCATGTCAAACTGCGCCGCCGCCGGAAAGACCATTGTTGCGAATAGTGCCGTTGTAAGTAGAATGCTTTTCATCATATACCTGCCAACTTTTAATCCGCAAAATTACATTTTTTTCTGGTTATCAGAACCTTGTGATATATGTTTTTTGCGTTAATTTCTTGTTAAAAAAAACGATGCCCATCCTCATTGTCTCGATGGCTACTATGGTGTCGGGCTTTTGGCATATCTCGTACCACGCCTTCGACATTCCCCGCGACCAATTGATGTCGTCGAATATCGCCACGCAGTCGCCGCCTTCGGAAGCCTTGCTGATGATGTCGTAGTAGCGGAGGGTGGCGTCGTAGGTGTGGTTGCCGTCCACGTAGATTAGCCCGAAGCGTCCGGGCGTTATCAGGCGGTCGATGAGGTCGTCAAATTGACCCACCTTGGGGATTATGTTGTCGATGCCAAGGCGTTTGAAGTTGCGCTCGGCGGTCTTGCTCGTTGCGGGGCAGGCTTCCACGGTGGTTACAAGCGACAGCGGACTGCCGCTCGCCAGGTACAATGTGCCGATGCCGAGCGATGTGCCGAGTTCGAGGATGTGGTCGGGGTGGAGGTAGTTGGCGATGCGCTGCAACAGCCGTCCGTACTTGCCGTATGACGAACTCGACCGGGCGATGTCTGCCACGCGGCGGGGATGTTTTTCGCCGTTGCCTTTTGCCCCGGCGGAGGTTACGTTGATGGTTTCTTGGCTCTGTTTAAAGAGTTTGAGCGACTCCTCCGCGTTGGAATAGTCGTACTCCGCCTTGGAGAATATCGCCTTCTCGTAAAAATCGAAGATGTTTGGCGAGTGTACGCCGTGTCCGTTGCGATGCCCCGCCTTTATCAGGTGGCGGAGGGTGTAGATGATGTCCATTGTCCTTATTAAATAAAAGCGGCTATGCCGTGTCGCGGAGATGTTGCCGCGTGGCATAGCCGCCGGAGGTGAGTATGAAACAAAAACTATTTTTATCTCATGATGTTGCCGCGTTGCGCTATCTCATGATTGTTGCGTTGCGGTCGGGTCCCACAGAAACCATCTTGACCGGCACTTTTACGAAGTCCTCGATGAATTTGATGTAGTCCATCAACTCTTTGGGGAGTTCTGCCTCTGTGGTTGCCTTGGAGATGTCGGTCTTCCAGCCTTTGAACTCTTTGTAGATTGGCTTGGCTTCCTCCGCGCTGTCGAATGGCATCGACATTGTGCGCTTGCCGTCTATCTCGTATTCTACGCAGGCTTTGATGGTGTCGAAGTCGTTCATCACGTCGCTCTTGGTGCAGATGAGTTGCGTAACGCCGTTGATCATGCAGGAATATTTGAGTTCCACGAGGTCGAGCCAGCCCGTGCGGCGCGGACGGCCTGTGGTGGCTCCAAATTCGCCGCCGGCGGTGCGGAGTTGCTCGCCTGTGGCGTCAAAGAGTTCCGTGGGGAACGGGCCTGAGCCTACCCTTGTGCAGTATGCCTTGAAGATGCCGAACACTTCGCCTATCTTCTGCGGTGCCACTCCCATGCCGGTGCATGCGCCAGCGCAGATGGTGTTGCTGCTGGTAACGAATGGGTACGAGCCGAAGTCGATGTCGAGCATGGTGCCTTGCGCGCCTTCTGCGAGAGCCGATTTGCCGGAGTCGATTTTCTCGTTGATGAGCATTTCTGCGTCCACAAACTCAAACTGTTTCAATGCCTCGATGCCGTCGAACCATTCTTTGGTCATCTGGTCGAGTGCGCTGAGGTCGGTGTAGCCGAGTGCTGCAATCTCGCGGAGGTGGCGGGCGGTGAGGTTGTCGAACTTCTGCTTGAAGTCGGGCATCTGGATGTCGCCCACGCGGAGGCCGTTGCGGCTGATTTTGTCGGTGTATGTGGGGCCGATGCCTTTGAGTGTGCTTCCAATCTTGGATTTTCCTTTGGCGGCTTCGTTGGCTGCGTCGAGGATGCGGTGCGTGGGGAGTATGAGGTTGGCGCGGCGGGAGATTTTGAGGCATTGGTGGATGTTGGGGTTCTCCGCCTTCACCTGCTCTATTTCGGCTTTGAAGATGCCAGGGTCGAGCACCACGCCGTTGCCGATGATGTTGATTGCGCCGTCGGTGAAGATGCCCGACGGTATCGTGTGCAATACATATTTCTTGCCGTTGAATTTGAGGGTGTGTCCGGCGTTGGGACCGCCCTGAAACCTTGTAACGATGTCATACTTGGGGGCAAGCACGTCCACGATTTTGCCCTTGCCCTCGTCGCCCCATTGGAGGCCTAATAATACGTCAATTTTCATTTTATTATGGTTGTGATTTTTTTCTTTGGTAGCCCTTCCGTGTGAAAGGGTCAGTTGATGCGTTTGGTGGCGCAGTCGGGGCATAGTCCATAGAGATATACCCGGTGCGAGAATATTTCGTAGTTGGACGATGCCGCCGCCTTGTCTTCGAGGTCGGGGAGGTCCATGTCGTCAAACTCAGCCACTTTGCCGCACATTATGCAGACGATGTGGTTGTGTGGTTTGCCGTTGCGCTCGTAACTTGCCCTCGCCGTGTCGAAGTCGTGGCGTATCACCAGGCCGCTCGCCGTGAGCACCTCCATCGTATTGTATATGGTGGCCTTGCTCACGTTGTGGCCTTTGGAAAGTATGTGCTTGTAGAGCCATTCTATGTCGAAATGCCCGTCGATTTTGTATATCTCTTCCAATATCATAAACCGCTCCGGCGTCTTGCGCATCTTGTTGGCGGTCAGATATTTGTTGAGCATGTCGCTTGGCGTGTATTCTTCTATATCCTGTGCCATCTTTTGAGTTTTTGATGTTTGTTACAAATGTATTTGTTATTTTTGTATTTTCCAAATATTTTTTCTTAAAATAATATTTTTTCTAATGCTTCGGTCGCAAACCTGAGGTCGTCGGCAAAGTTGTGGTGCTGCTGCAAGAATCCTTCGCGCCCGCAGGAGAGGGTCTGGAGTAGGCTCGGCGGCATTGTTGCCACGTATGAGGCTATTGCCTGCTCGATGTCGTCTTTCTGCCAGTCCATCGTGGAGGCTTTGTAGATGTTCCATTTCTGGTGGAAGAAACTGTGCGCCACTTCCATGCTGTCCCTGTTTGCGCCGTCCGCTCCGTTGTATCCCACGGGGCGCATCTGCCGCTGCCGCTCGTCGTATGTGTAGCCTTCGAGCAATAGTTGCCGTCTGAGCGCGAGTGGCTCGGTGTCGAAGTTGCAGCACAACGATTCCAATGTGTCAAATTCGTCGTCGCGCAGGAGCATGTTGACTGCCGAGACGAGCATTGCCGGATCTTTTGGTAATGTATCCATGTTTTTTGTTAACGTTTTCGCCTTGTTTTTTTGACGGCACTAATATAATGGAATTTTTCGATTGAAACAAAAAAAATGCGGATAGTTTTTCGCTATCCGCAATTTTTTTTAGATTTTTTATGATTTTCCGTCTGAGCCACCGATGAGAGTCGAACTCATGACCTGCTGATTACGAATCAGCCGCTCTAACCAACTGAGCTACGGTGGCAGTTTTCGTTTTTGACGGTGCAAAGGTAAGAAGAGTTTTTGGAATAAACAAATTTTTTTTCAAGTTTTTTTGGGG
The DNA here is from genome assembly GCA_946409405.1 of uncultured Bacteroidales bacterium. Classification (GTDB taxonomy): domain Bacteria; phylum Bacteroidota; class Bacteroidia; order Bacteroidales; family UBA3824; genus UBA3824. The sequence goes on along the minus strand of CAMJWL010000059.1, from coordinate 525 downwards.
GAATTTGCAGGGGGGGATGGCTATTTCTTTTGACAACGAATAAAACGAATAAAACGAATAAAACGAAACAATATATTCAACTAATTAATTAAAAATCAACAAGTTAATTTTTATTTTACGAATTAAACAAATACACTTCTGCAAATTGTATATTCGTTTAATTCGCTGCCACTTGCGGTGCTTGGTTTAATGTAACTATCTGTAAGACAAATTGGTTTTGTTTGTTTAAATCGGGGTTAAATGAAATTTAAGTGAAATTGTTCTCTGACTAATGATTTTGGGAACATAGTTGGAGTAGGAAACGGTCTTAATCCTTGTTCTAATGGAATATGCTCTCTGACGAAGAAATTCAGGGGTTCGTAGATCAGACACTCGGCAGTCTTAATCCTTGTTCTAATGGAATATGCTCTCTGACCATCACTAATTACTTCCAAAACGTCAAGACCTACACAGTCTTAATCCTTGTTCTAATGGAATATGCTCTCTGACAAAATGAAGCTAAGTATAATGAAGCAGTTGAAAAAG
>CAMJWL010000058.1 GCA_946409405.1 uncultured Bacteroidales bacterium | reverse complement strand
CAAATTTTACCCAAAGATAAATTATTTTTGCCAATAAAAGACTATCTTTGCAAAAGTTTTTTTACCAGGGTTTTGTATTGATAACGTTTGGAATTGAAAAAATATTTGAAAACAATAGTTAAGTTTCTGATTTTTATGTCGATAGGTGCGTTGCTGTTTTGGCTGGCGTACCGGGGGCATGATTTTGGACGGATACTTTGCGCAGTGTCGGAGGTGCGTTGGGGTTGGGTTGCCGCCGCAGTGTTGCTCTCCGTGGCGGCGCATTATAGCCGTGCCGTGAGGTGGGGTTTGCTGTTGGAGCCGTTTGGGTATGCGCCGAGGCGGTTGAACCTCTTTTTTGCCGTTATGATAATGTACCTTGCCAACATGGCGATACCAAGGTCGGGCGAGGTGGCAAGGTGCGGCGTTTTGGCTAAGTATGAGCATATTAGGTTTAGCCGCTGTCTTGGTACGGTGGTAACTGAAAGGATTGCCGACGTGATTGTGTTTGCGGCGGTGGCGACGTTGGTGTTCGTTACGCAGATTGACATCGTTGGGCGTGTTTTGGACAACAACCCTTCGATTTTGGCGTATTGGCAATCGTTTGAGAATCATGTAGTTATGATTGCTATTGTTGGTCTTGCACTTTTGGCGGGCGGATTCTTGTTGCTGAGGACGGCGGTAAGGCGCAATTGGTTTGGGGTTGGCGACAGGTTGCGGTCGGCGTTTCACAATCTCAAGGACGGGATGATGACTATTGCCGGATTGAAGAAGCGTTGGCAGTTTGTGGCGCACTCGCTGTTTATCAACTTTGTGTATTTCTTTACTTTGTATCTGTTTTTCAAGGCGTTTCCTTGCACGGAACATCTTGGGCTGATGGTGGCTTTGGTGGTGTTTGTGCTTGGCACTTTTGGCGTGATAGTGCCGTCGCCGGGCGGTATTGGCACGTGGCATTTTATTGTGATAGAGGTACTTGCGCTGTATGGCGTGGTGCGCGACCCCGACGGCGGTGCTTTTGCACTCGTGTCGCACGGGATGCAGGATTTGCTTTTTGCGATTGTTGGCATGGTGGCGATGGTGGCGATGCCGTTTTTCAATAATAATTATCAACCCGTAATACCCGATGAAACCCCATCCGACATTAAAGAAAATAATTAAGATAGTACTTGTAATTGCTTTTTACATTGGACTTTACCTATTGACGAAAGACCATTTTGAGCAATTTGGCGAATTGACTACCGACAATATCAATGTCAGGTGGCTGCCGTTGGTGTTTGCGTTGGTGTTGGCGGGGCCAAATTGGCTTTTGGAGGCTGTTAAATGGCGTATTTCGCTATCTCCGGTGGAGAAGGTGAGTTTTGGCAGGGCTTTCGTGGGCGTCTTGAAAGGGATAACGCCGTCTTTGTTTACGCCCAATAGGGTGGGGGAGGCGTTGGGAAGGCCGTCGGTGTTGCAGCACGGGCATAGGTTTTCGGGTGGATTGGCGACGGCTTACTGTGGATTGTCGCAGATGCCTGTGATGATGCTGATGGGCGTGCTGTCGTGCGTGTATTTTGCGTGGAGGGACATAGAGATTTCGCACTCCACGTTCCTTACGAGTTGGTGGTTTATCGCGATTGGCTTTGTATGCACCGTGCTGATGACGGCTTTCTATATGTTCCCGAAATACACGATTCCTTTTGTGAAGAACAGCGACAAATCTGACGGCATCCGTAGGAAACTTAATTTTTTCTGCCATTATACTTATAATGAGCGGTTTAGGCTGATGCTGATGTCGTTGGTGAGGTTCATGGTTTATTCGCTGCAAAATTATCTGACGATTATCGGGCTTGGGATTGAGATTGATTTTGTGGACGGGATGATGTCGGTTTTTCTGATTTACGCGCTGATGAGTTTTGTGCCGAGGCCTGCGTTGGCGGAGTTGGGCGTGAGGTGTTCGGCGTCTGTGATGGTTTTGAAGGAATATACGTCTGACTTCCGCCTGCCTACCATTTCGTCGATTATCTTGTGGACTATCAATCTGTTGCTTCCGGCGGTTTGTGGCGGCGTTTTTTACCTTATTAAGAAAAAAGAGCGTGGAAACGAAAAAAAAGTTGAAGAAAAATTTGGCGATGTCGAAAACGTTTTCTAATTTTGCACCGTTGAATTAAAAAACGACATGCCCTGGTGGCGGAATTGGTAGACGCGTCGGTCTCAAACACCGATGGAGTAACATCCTTGCCGGTTCGATCCCGGCCCGGGGTACATTTTTTAAGAATTTGATTATACGATTTTACGTGTGTTTACACACTCGCCTTTGAGATGATGCCCCTTTGGGGCTTTATTTTTATCCCCGTAGTCATATATTTTTGATAGTAACAAATGTAAACATTCCATGTGTTACATTTGTCAATGCTTTGTGTCGTTTGTAAATATCTTTTTTTATAAAATATTTTACATTTTTGTTTGGATATATGATTTATAGTATTTATATTTGCAATGTCAATACGTTTTAGATTATTGCCGTGGCGGATGAAGTCGGCGGCTGTTAGTTAGTAGAGCGGCGGGGAGTCGAGATGATTGCCCGCCGCTGGTTTTTTTTGTTGGAGGGGGGTGTGGGCGGAAATGAAATTTCCGCAGAATTGATGGGACGGAGGTGGGCGAAGTGGAAGCTTTCTTTGTAAAGAAACTTTGGGCGCGATTTTATGTTGAATGTGCAAAAAAATGTGGTGTTTGAGGGGACATTTATACTTTTGCGGTATGCAACTGATAAAAAAAAGAGACGTAGCACGCTACGTCTCTACATCTAATCGGTAGACCTATGAGGATTCGAACCTCAACTAACAGAACCAAAATCTGCTGTGCTACCATTGCACCATAGGTCTGTACCATTTTTTTGCTGTTTGCGCTGCAAAGGTAGGGACATTTTTTGAATCCACCAAATTTTTTTTGTATTTTTTTTGCCATTATGTGTCATTCTTGTTACCTTTGCAGTCTGAAAAGATAAAAATAAATTTTAAATGAACAATTTTAAGTTTTACGACCGGGTTGCGGGATGGGGCACGTTTGCAGTTGCCCTTGTCTGTTACCTGCTCACAGTGGAGCCTACCGCAAGTTGGTGGGACTGCGGCGAGTTTATTGCCACCGCAGTGAAACTTGAAGTGGGACACCCCCCGGGAGCACCTTTGTGGATGATTATTGGTAGGGTGGCGGCTCTGCTCGCGCCCGACGACGCTCATATGGCGTTGATGATGAATTGTACCGCTGTGCTTGCAGCGGCGTTTACGTCGTTGTTCCTATTTTGGAGCATCACGCACATCGCCCGCAGGATTGTGGAGCGTAGGTATTATAATGGTGTAAGGCAGTCGTCTTACAACGCTGGCGAGACCATCGGCATCATCGCGAGCGGCGTTGTGGGCGGTTTGATTTATACATTCTGCGACACGGCGTGGTTTTCGGCTGTGGAGGCGGAGGTGTATAGTATGAGTAGCCTCTTTACGGCTGTTGTGTTCTGGCTGATTCTCCGCTGGGAGGAACACGCCGACGAGCCGTATGCCAACCGTTGGCTCATCCTCATCGCTTATTTGATGGGTCTTAGCATCGGCGTCCACTTGCTCAACCTGCTCGTTATCCCCGCAATCGTGCTTGTATATTATTATAGAAAGTACGACAGCCAAAACACCAAGGGCGTATTGCTCGCGCTTGGATTGTCGGTGGTGATATTGGCGTTTGTGCTGTATTTTATTATACCTCAGACTGTTAACATCGGCGCGTATTTCGATTTGTTCTTCGTAAATACACTCGGACTGCCGTATTATTCGGGCATCATTACCTTTGTGTTGTTGGTGATGGGCGGCCTCGGATATTGGGCTTGGACGTCCTACAAGAAGGGCAAGGTGCTGGCTAACACAATCGCTTTGGCGGTGTTTATGATAATGTTGGGCTATATGTCGTTTGCGATGACGGTAATCCGCTCGTTTAGCAATCCGCCCATCAACGAAAACCAACCAAGCGACGGTTTCAGCCTCCTGAGTTACCTCAACCGCGAACAGTATGGCGACAATCCGCTTTTCTACGGGCCTTACTTTACGGCTGACGTAGTGGGCAGCGAGGACGAATACACTTATATCCCCGACAACGGCAAGTACTTGAAAATCAAGAAGCCGTCGCCAAAATACAAGTATGATGACAAGAATCAGGGTTTCTTCCCTCGCATGTATTCCCAAAACGAAAACCACATTGCCGTCTATAAGCAATGGGGCGGTCTTGACAACACTACCGACCGTCCGAGTTTCGGGCAGAACTTGCGGTTCTTCTTTACGTATCAGATGGGACACATGTACTTCCGCTATTTCATGTGGAATTTTGCTGGACGACAGACCGACGTGCAGAATGGCGCGGGAAGTTACATCAATGGCAACTGGATTACGGGTTTCGACTGGTTTGACCGGCTGAAAGGTGCGGACGGCGACGACTTGCCCGACCGTTATGCCAACAATCACGGACGCAATGTTTATTATTTGCTGCCGTTGCTGTTGGGATTGCTGGGTATTTTTATAAGTTGCAATTATGACGGGCGCAATTGTTTTGTGGTCTTCATGTTTTTCCTGATGACGGGCGTCGCCATTGTTGTCTATCTCAATCAGACTCCGTATCAGCCCCGTGAGCGCGACTACGCATACGCGGGTTCGTTCTATGCGTTCTGTATTTGGTGCGGACTTGGCGTGCTTGCTATCTGGGACTGGCTGAAAAATCTCGGCGGTGAGAAGAAATTACTTACGTCGGTGATGGCTGGTGCGATTGCTTGCTTGGCGGTGTTGGTGCCGATCCAAATGGCTTCCCAAAACTGGGACGACCATGACCGCTCGGGACGTTACACGTGTCGCGATTTTGCGGCTAACTACTTGGAATCGTGCGCACCAAATGCGATTTTGTTTACTTTTGGTGACAACGACACTTTCCCCTTGTGGTACTGCCAAGAGGTGGAGGGAATCAGGCGCGATGTGAGGGTTGTTAACCTTTCACTTGCGGGTTGCGATTGGTACATCAAACAGACTCAGGAGCGCAAGTACGAAAGCGCGCCCGTGGCGATGACGCTCAATTATGCCAAGTATCGTCAAGATAAGCGTAACATCGTGATTTGCAGCGACCAAAAGAGTCGTTTCTTGAAGGAAAAGTTTGAGCAAAACAAAGCGAAGTTGCAGCCGGAATATGCAGGCATCTACAACGACTTCATGCAGTTGATTTCGACGACGGATTTCGCCGCCAAATACCCCGACGATTTCAAACAGGTTTCGGGCGGCAGCGAGAATGTAAGTATAGTGTTGTTTACAAAGTTAATCAACCAATTGTCAAGTCCCGAATTGGTAAAGAGGTTCTTTGGCGAGGGCAATGCTGCCGGCATCACCAACATCAAAAACCGCATAGACGCACTTGTAAACTCGATTGGCTCGATGTACACGCCTATAAATCTTGCACTTAACGTGGCGGGCGACGATGGCGATATGGTTACATTAAGCAACGGCGATAGTTACAATTATATACCGTCCAAAAAAATCTCTATTCCTGTAAACAAACAGAACTGCCTGAAATGCGGCACGTTGGACGAGCGCAATGTGGGACGCGCCCTTGACGAGTTGCATTGGGACATTCCCAAGAATTACTTCACTAAGAGCGACCTCGTGATTATGGACATCTTGGCGGCTAACAATTGGGAGCGTCCGGTGTATTTTGCGGCGAGCGGCAGTCCGAGCGACTACATCAGTCTCGACAAGTTTATGAGGCTCGAAGGTTTTGCGTATCGCATTGTGCCATACGAAGTTAAGCCCGAAGCACACGAAACCGGCGAGATTGACACCAAGTTGATGTACGACAATTTTATGCATAAGTTCAATTGGGGTCGCATGAACGAGCCTGACGTGGTTATCGAGGAAAACAACCGCCGTCAGATAAGCATCATGGATATTCGCGGCATGATGGCACGCCTTGCTGAGTGTCTTGCCGCCGAGGGCGAAAAGACTAAGGCTCAAGAAGTTATCAAAAAATGTCTTGAACTTGTGCCTGACGACAAGGTGCCCTTCGACTACACGATGCTGCCCGTTATCAACGCGATGTATTCGGCGGGTCTCAAGGACGAAGCCAACGCCGTCTGCATGACGATGGCCGACGAATACGACCAAATCCTTGCTTGGCTTGATAATCTCCGCCGCGATGGTTTTTATGAGCAACGCGAAACGAGCATGAGCATCTCAATCCTCGGCTATATCGCTCAGCAACTCATCGACAACGCTTCGGACGCTGAGGCTGAGAAGGTTACGCAGATGTACACGAAGTATGCAGGGATGATGCAATAACAATGCATAATGCGTAATGCATAATGCGTTATTGGGCATCCGCAAAATAATTGATTGATATGGCGTTTTGCCGTATGATATGGTAGCCCTCACGGACTCCCCTTGAAGGTGTCGCACCTTTGGTGCTATTTGTAGCGCCAAGGGCGCGGTATCTCAAAGGGGCGTCCGGGAGGGCGACCTATATATATAAATGTTATATGTGTATGTTATATATTTATATGGGTGCCAGAGAAATTGAAAGAAATAACCTTTTGTTAACATTCAATTACGCAAAATATTCATAATTTTGTCGTGTAAAAATACGAATATAATAATCATCAAAATATTTTTCAGGAACATGGTTGACTGGCGGCAATCCTATCAATACAAGTAATGATTATAATGAATATACTTGGGATGAAAGTAAGACTTCTGCAATTGGCTCTGAATGGTTTACTCTTTCGAAAGATGAGTGGGATTATATAACCACCAACACTGGCAGAGGGAAAAACCGTTATGTCAAGGCAACTGTAGGTGGAGTAGATGGATTGATGCTATTTCCTGATGACTATTCAGGCCCGACAATAGAGAATATGAATCTTCCGGCAGTAAAATTTGGCGTATTTAGAGAATGGTCGAGTGCAGAATCTGATGGAGCAGTTTTTTTTCCTTTTTCTGCTAATAGAATTGGTACTCAGGTTACAACAGGATGGACTTATTGGTTGAGTACAGAATTTGTCGGTAACACTCTCGGACGTTCCTATGATGTTTATGTTAATTCAGGCTTTTTTTATTCTGGTCCCGGCCCTCGTAGCACTGGTTTGCCTGTTCGTCTGGTTCGTAGTTTGTAGAATGTGCTGATTGTTTGTTTTATCATAACAAAAATAGATTAGTACAACCAAAACAACATTTGAATAAATTCCCGAAAATTTCTTTTTGAATTTTTCGGGAATTTTTGTTTTTGCTTTTCCGATTATTTGTAGTACATTTGAGGCAAAATTGGAAGTCGCAAATTGTGATATCCAATTTGTCGAAGTACAAAATGCATTTTGAACACTAAAATGTATTAAAGGAATGGACAAAAACGAAATAGCGATAATTCAAAATAAAATCTATGTGTTTCGTGGTCAACAGGTTATGACAGACCGCGACATCGCCGAATTGTATGGTGTGGAGACACGACGCTTGAACGAGCAGGTAAGACGTAACGTCAGTAGGTTTCCCGAAGAATTTTGTTTTCAACTGACAGAATCCGAATTTCAAAACTTGATGTCGCAAAATGCGACATCAAGTTGGGGCGGCACAAGAAAATTGCCTTTTGTCTTTACGGAACAAGGTGTCGCTATGCTCTCTGCCGTTTTGAAAAGCGAGACGGCTATCAAGGCAAGCGTTCAGATAATGAAAGCATTTGTCGCGATGCGCAGATTTCTTGTATCAAATGCGCAAATCTTTCAACGTCTGGATGCTCTTGAAATGCATCAATTTGATGCCGATAAGCAAATTGCCGAACTTTTCTCTCTGATGGACAAATATAAGGTCGCTGACATTCAGGGAATTTTTTATCAAGGGCAGATTTTTGACGCATACGCCAAGTCTCAAAGTTTCATAGTACAGGCGCAACAAGATATTATCTTGATAGACAATTATGTAGATGTGTCTGTACTCGAAAGACTTGCAACTAAAAATAGCGGTGTCGCGGTTACAATTTATACCTCGCAGAAATCAAAACTTACGCCGCAGGACATTCAGAATTTTAACGCGCAGTATCCGCCGCTGACGGTCAATTACACCGAAAAAATGCACGACCGTTTCCTTATCATCGACCACAAAATCCTTTACCATATCGGCGCGTCGCTCAAAGATTTAGGCAAAAAATGTTTTGCATTCGATTTGTTTGACGCAAGTTTTATCCCCGATATTTTGGCAAGGTTGTGATTTTCCTTTGTTTCTTATTAAAACATCTTGACAGCAATATGAAAAAGACATTATTATTAATTCCTATAATTGCGCTTATGGCGGCATGTGGGCAGCAGCACAGCAGTGGCATCCGCGACGTGGAGGATTTCAACCAAGGTTGGAAGTTTTCGTTGGAGGCGGATTCTATGGCAGCCGCGCCCGATTATAACGACCGCAAGTGGCGCACTCTCGACCTTCCGCACGATTGGAGCATTGAAGGCGCATTTAGTGCCGACAATCCTGCCACACCGGGCGGCGGCGCGTTGCCGGGCGGATATGGCGTCTATCGCAAACATTTCAAGACTCCCGATTTGAGCGGCGGCAAGCGCGTTTTTCTGTGTTTTGACGGCGTGTATTGGCAGAGCACCGTGTATGTCAACGGCAAGAAGGCGGGCTTCCGTCCCAATGGCTACGTAAGTTTTGAGTACGATGTTACCGACCTCCTCAATAAGCGCGGCGACAACGTGGTTGCCGTTACCGTAGATAACACCAACCAACCAAATTCGCGGTGGTATTCGGGTTCAGGTATTTATCGAAATGTAAGGCTCAAAGTGCTTAATACAGTGCATTTTGTAGAGCCTGAAGTTTTTGTTACAACCAATGATGTTACTGAGCAATCTGCAATGGTAAATGTCTCTTTTGCTGTGACGGAAGGCTGCGATGTCAACGTGGATGTATTGGCACCTAATGGCGAAGTAGTTGCAACAATCAATGACAAAATTGAGGCAAATGCTGTAAAGGTTGACTTCAAAAACCTGATGGTCCGCAACCCAAAACTTTGGTCGCCGTCATCGCCAAATGTTTATAAAGTGGTTTTGACGGCAACGAGCAACGGAAAAGTTGTGGACGAGTACGCTACAACATTTGGCATCCGTTATTTTGATTTTGACCCCGAAAAAGGCTTCTCGCTCAATGGCAAGTCAATGAAACTCAATGGTGTATGTATGCACCATGACCTTGGCGCGTTAGGTGCGGCGGTCAATCACAGGGCTATACAACGTCAACTCGAAATCCTGCGCGAAATGGGTTGCAACGCCATACGCACGTCGCACAATCCGCCCGCGCCCGAATTGTTAAACCTTTGTGATTCAATGGGTTTTATTGTGATGGACGAGGCGTTTGACATGTGGGCGCGCAAAAAATCGCCCAACGACTACGCCCAATATTTTGCCGAGTGGCACGAGCGCGACCTCATCGATTTCATCAAGCGCGACCGCAACCACCCCTCCGTGATAATGTGGAGCATTGGCAACGAAATCCTCGAACAATGGCCCGACATCAATACCGACACCCTCAGCATCGAGAAGGCAAATTTGATGTTCAACTTCGCCGCCCAACTCTCCAACAAGGACGACGACAAGACTTCTGAAATGCACATTAATTCGTTGCTGTGCAAGAAGTTGGTGGATGTAGTTAAAAGTATAGATTCAACCCGTCCTGTTCTCACCGGCAACAACGAGACCGAACCAAGCAACCTGTTGTTTAAGTCAAATTCGCTCGACATCATAGGCTTCAACTACCACGAGTACAATTGGGGCGAGGCGTTCAAGAAAAAATTCCCCAATATGCCTCTCGTAATAACAGAATCGACATCAGCGTTGCAGACTCGCGGATATTACATCGCGCCCGCTGATACTCAGTACCTTTGGCCTGTGCGTTGGGACATCCCCTTCGATACCGAGCATCACAAATGTTCCGCCTACGACAATGTGCGCGCACCGTGGGGGTCCACGCACGAGACCACGCTCAAAGAATACATGAAATATCCTTGGGTGTCAGGCATTTTCGTATGGACGGGCTTCGACTACATCGGCGAACCGACGCCATACGGATGGCCCGCGAGGAGTTCGTATTTTGGCATCGTGGATTTGGCGGGCTTCCCGAAGGATGTGTATTACCTTTACAAATCGCTTTGGGCGGAGGATGCGTATGTATTGCACTTGTTGCCGCATTGGAATTGGCAGGAGGGCGACATTGTTGACGTTATCGCCTATACAAACATGAAAGATGTGGAACTTTTCTTAAACGGCGAATCTCTTGGCAAACAAGAACTTAGCGACGGTAAGTTGCACCTTTCGTGGAAAGTTCCCTTCAAGCCCGGCGAACTCAAGGCGGTAGGTTATTCCGTTGACGACATCGAGATTTCCGACGTTGTTAGGACTGCCGGTGCGCCTTCCCGACTTGCCTCCACCGCCGACCGTTATTCGCTCGCGGCAGACGGACAAGATTTAAGTTTTGTAACAGTGGATGTGGTTGACAGCAAAGGCGTTAGAATACCTGATGCAAACCATTTGATTAAGTTCTCTGTGGAAGGCCCGGCGGAGATTGTTGGCGTTGACAACGGCGACCAATGTTGCCACGAAAGTTTCAAGGCGACGCAGCACACCGCCTTCAATGGCAAATGTCTTTGCATCGTGCGTTCCATCAAGGGCAAAACCGGCAGGGTAGTGGTGAGAGCCAACGCCGATGGACTTGCGGAGACGGAAGTTGAGATTTACACCAAGTAAAATAATGCGTTACAAATGTAAACTATGATATTATTTGCTTAAACTAAACTACTACGATATGAAAAGATTAATTACAACCCTTGCGCTTGCCGCCCTCGCGTGGACTGCAACCGCGCAAAACAACGATGCCTCCGCGCTTTATGGCGGTGCTACCGAGACTCAGGATTTTCTCTCGCAGTCGGATCATTTTGCCTCGCATCCCGACAAAAATTTCTACATTTACCTCTGTATCGGTCAATCGAATATGGAGGGTGCAGCCAAGCCCGAAGAGGTTGACTATCAGAATGTAAGCCCGCGTTTTCTTCTGATGGCGTCGCAGGATTTCCCCAAGAACACCGGCAACTACCGTGGCGAAGGCCGCAAAAAATATGAATGGTCGGTTGCTGTGCCGCCGCTCTGCCGTCCGCATACGGGTCTCACCCCCGCCGATTATTTTGGCAGGACGATGGTGGAGAAGTTGCCCGACTCTATCCGCGTGGGCGTAATTCACATTGCCATAGGCGGTTGCAAAATCGAACATCTTTTCAAAGAGTACGACCCGCAGACCGTTGTCAAGGAGGCGGGATGGTTCCGCAATTTTATGGCTACCTACGACAACATCCCTTACGTCCGCCTTATCGATTGCGCCCTCCGCGCATCGCATCAGGGTGTCATCAAGGGTATTTTGTTGCATCAGGGTTGCTCCAACACCGGCGACAAACTTTGGCCCTTGAAGGTTAAGAAGTTCTATGACGACATCCTCGCCGACCTCCGCTTGAAACCCGAAGACGTTCCCCTCGTTGCCGGCGAAGTGGTCAGCAAAGAGGCGGGCGGCAAATGCGCCTCGATGAACGCCATCATCCAAACCCTTCCCCAAACCATCAAAAACTCCGCCGTGGTGTCCTCCAAAGGTCTTCCGAGCCTTGGCGACGGCCTCCACTTCAACGCCGCCGGCTACCGCGAAATCGGCAAGCGATACGCCGAGGCGATGCTGCGGCTGAGTGAGAAATAAGAGAAGTAGTTTCCTTTAAAAGGTTATATCATGAAGAAGAAACTTATTTTGGCTCTCTTGTCTGCGATGCCATTGGCGTCGTTTGGGCAGATGCAGTGGGTGCCGGAGGTGTCTGAGGCGGTGGAGATTAAGCATCCTGTCGTTGTGTTTGACAACGTGGTAATCGACAAGGATGCCTGCACAATCACCAAGGACGGCAAGACCTTCAAACTCTCCGGCAAGGTGAAAGTCGTGGAGAATTGGCCCGGATTCTGAGTTGGGAGTTTAAAGATGAAAGTTTAAAGAGTAAAGATTAGAGTCTATACCACAGCAGTTGCAACGCCATATTGCCCAATACAAACACGCCGAAGAAAATTTCGAGCATCAACGACGGTTTGCTCTCGTAAAACACTGTTACAAAGAGGATTGTGACAGGAAGAGTGGTCATTCTCATTGCTTGAAGGCTAAACATCGGCACAAAATACGAACAGAATATCATCACAAACATTATCAGCAACAGTCTGTAAGCGCGGCTGTGGAAGAGGTTATATTTGGAATAGTCGCCGAAAATCAACGCACTTGCAATGAGGAGTTGCACGGCATCGGCGGCAAGGCAGATGACACTGTTGTAAGTGATTGTGTGCAAGCGAGTATCATTGATTTTTGTCTGAACAAAATCTTTGAGCGGCTTCAACGTTCCCTCTATCAGATAATACACCGTAATATAGAAAAATGCCGGAGTTATAAAGCCTAACACAAATATTATCAGTTCGTTGCCTTTGAAGGGGCGGAATATAATGATTGCAATCAGCCCCACCAACAACATTATCGCCGCCGGGGCGCAAAATAGGAATCCGATGCCAAAACACATCCCCGCGTCGAAGAATGTGTGCGAGGCATTGTCCATGCTGTGGCACGCAAATATTTTGATAAGCCCTATGGTGATAAAGATGTTGGCTATCTGCTCGGGCAGCAGAGTGTTGCAAGGTATGTATGTAAGAGATAGCACCAAAAACACCAAAGCAAACATCGTCGGTTTGGCGCGGGTGAGTTCAAAGTCGGAGTTCAACAGCACGAGCAATGAAATCTCCACGAAAATCAGCAACAACGACGCCACCTGCGTCCAACCGTTGATGCCACCGTCAAAAAGGTGTTCATAAATAGTGTTGAACAGCGGCATCCCATTTTCGGGTGGGATGATGTAACCCCTGATGCCCGATAGGAACATCGACGGCACAAGCAATCCCAATATTATTGCTATTGCGATGATGATGTCGATGCCGTTTTGCTTTGCCTGTTTGAGTATCATTTCCGTTTTTCTTTTGGGGCAAAGGTATGGATTATTTGGGAGATTGCAAAATAGAGGGTTAGTTAATTCGTAATTATTTTCATCATTTTGCTGCACTATTCCCAAATTTTTCTTACCTTTGACACCAAATTAAATCATTCAAATCATATTAATATGAACGTCTTATTGATTGGTTCGGGTGGCAGGGAGAGCGCGCTCGCGTGGAAAATCGCCCAAAGCCCAAAACTTACAAAATTATACGCCGCACCGGGCAATCCGGGCATCGCGGACATCGCCACAAACCTCAATATCAAGGTTTCGGATTTTGACGGCATCGCCAAAGCCGTAAAGGACAACGACATAAAACTCGTGGTCGTGGGTCCCGAAGTGCCGCTCATCGACGGTCTTGCCGACTATCTCCGCAGCATCGAAAATCCTCCGCTCGTCTGCGGTCCCACCAAGGACGGCGCGCAACTCGAAGGCAGTAAGGATTTCGCAAAACAGTTTATGGTGCGCCACAACATCCCGACGGCGCGTTACAAGACTTTCAACGGCGACACTTACAATCAAGCCGTTGACTTCCTCAAAAACTTGCAGCCGCCCTACGTCCTCAAAGCCGACGGCCCCGCCGCAGGCAAAGGCGTTATCATCGAGAGCGATTTCCAAGTAGCCTGCAACGAACTCAAAGAGATGTTTTCCGGCAAATTTGGCAAGTCGTCTGCCGAAGTGGTCATCGAGGAGTTCCTCTCTGGCATCGAACTTTCCGTTTTTGTATTGACGGACGGACATGGCGGCTACGTGACGCTCCCCGAAGCCAAAGATTACAAGCGCATTGGCGAAAACGACGAAGGCCTCAATACCGGCGGAATGGGCAGTGTGTCGCCCGTTCCGTTTGCCGATGAGGAGTTCCGTCAGAAGATTGACACACGCATCATAAAACCCACAATCGACGGACTCATTGCTGAAAAAATCGACTATCGCGGTTTCATTTTCTTTGGACTAATCAATGTAAAAGGCGACCCGTATGTCATTGAATACAACGTCCGCATGGGCGACCCCGAAACGGAATCTGTGATGTTGCGTATCGACGGCGACTTGCTCGACCTGATGGAAGCCGCTGCAAATGGCGACCTCAAAGGCAAGTCAATCAAATTCAATCCCAAGACCGCCGCAACGGTGATGTTGGTATCGGGTGGTTATCCTGGCGACTACGAAAAAGGCAAGGAAATCTCCGGCTGCGAAACCGTGAAAAACTCTCAGGTATTCCACGCTGGCACGAAGATGAAGGACGGCAAACTCGTTACCGACGGTGGCCGCGTGATTGCGGTAACAGCCCTCGGCGACGACATCTCCCTCGCCCTCGCCGCCGCACTCCAAGACGCCAACAAAATCACCTTTGAAGGTGCATACCACCGCCGCGACATCGGCAAGGATTTGATTAAGTTTGGTCGCAAGTCCAAATAGTTATCAACATCAATTACCGTTGATAAACAACAAATTACGTCAATTTTCCACCGCCTACGGCGATGGGATTTTATAAACGAAAATTTAAGCGAATTAGAACGAATTTAAACGAATTACTTTTTAAAAAATTCGTTTTAATTCATTGAAATTCGTTTTAATTTTTGTTGAAAAAAAACGCCGAAAGGCGTTTGCAAAGCAAAGGAATTTACGTTAAACAAACAATCATATATTATGGCAAATATTCCTGATTTCAAATACGCCCCGATGTTTCAGTTGGGCAAGGACGAAACCGAATATTACCTTCTCACCAAGGAAGGCGTATCGGTAAGCGAGTTTGAAGGCAAGCCGATTTTGAAGGTTGCGCCCGAGGCTCTCGAAAAACTTTCGCAGCAAGCATTCCACGACGTTTCGTTTATGCTGCGCCGCTCTCACAACGAGCAAGTTGCCAAAATCCTCCGCGACCCTGAGGCTTCCGACAACGACAAGTACGTGGCTCTCACATTCTTGCGCAACGCCGAAGTAAGTTGCAAAGGCCAGTTGCCACTCTGTCAGGACACCGGCACGGCAATCATCCACGGCGAAAAAGGTCAGCAAGTGTGGACTGGCTTCTGCGATGAAGAATTCCTTTCAAAAGGCGTTTACAACACCTACACCCAGGACAACCTCCGCTACTCGCAAAACGCGCCCCTCTCGATGTACGAGGAGAAAAACACTCGTTGCAACCTTCCCGCACAAATCGACATTGAGGCTACCGAAGGTATGGAATACAAATTCCTGATGGTAACCAAAGGCGGCGGCTCTGCCAACAAGACTTATCTCTATCAGGAGACCAAGGCGCGCATCCAAAACCCCGGCACATTGGTTCCGTTCCTCGTTGAAAAAATGAAATCGCTCGGCACAGCCGCTTGCCCGCCTTATCACATTGCGTTTGTAATTGGCGGTACGTCAGCCGAAAAGAACCTCCTGACCGTAAAACTCGCCTCCACGCACTATTACGATTCGTTGCCCACAACAGGCGACGAAACTGGCCGCGCATTCCGTGACATCGAACTCGAAAAACAACTCCTTCAAGAGGCATACAAAATCGGTCTTGGCGCACAGTTCTCGGGCAAATATATGGCTCACGACGTGCGTGTAATCCGTCTGCCGAGGCACGGCGCAAGTTGTCCGATTGGTCTTGGCGTAAGTTGCTCCGCCGACCGCAACATCAAGGCAAAAATCAACAAGGACGGCATTTGGATTGAGAAGATGGACGACAAGCCCTACGAACTCATCCCCGAAGAACTCCGCAACGCAGGCGAGGGCGACGCTGTGAAGATTGACCTCAACCAACCGATGAGCGAGGTTTGCAAGATTTTGAGCAAATATCCCGTTTCGACACGTCTCTCGCTCAACGGCACTATCATCGTAGGCCGCGACATTGCACACGCCAAACTCAAAGCGCGTCTCGACGCCGGCGAAGACCTTCCTCAGTATATGAAGGATCACCCGATTTACTACGCCGGTCCTGCCAAGACTCCCGCCGGAATGCCTTGTGGCTCAATGGGGCCCACAACTGCCAACCGCATGGATCCTTACGTTGACGAGTTCCAAGACCACGGCGGCTCAATGATTATGCTCGCCAAAGGCAACCGCACCGAAGCCGTAACAAACGCCTGCAAGAAGCACGGCGGATTCTACCTCGGCTCCATCGGTGGCCCTGCCGCAATCCTCGCCCAAAACAACATCAAGTCAATCGAATGTGTGGAATATCCCGAACTCGGAATGGAAGCCATTTGGAAAATCGAAGTACAAGACTTCCCCGCCTTCATCTTGGTTGACGACAAGGGCAACGACTTCTTCAAACAGTTGAAACCGTGTAGCGGATGCACAATTTTGGCGTAAGCCTCGGTAATTGAGAATTGAAAATTGACAGTTGGCAATGGTTTTATGGAAAACCGTTGTCAACTGTTTTTTATTTGCGGATGAATAAATCAAATTGGCAATGACAATTTTGGTTTATGTTCGATGAACATTACATAATAAATAGGCAAATACGAAATTTTACCCTTGGTTTTTGTTTCCCTTGTATTTGAAAACACAATACCTTTTTTTATTCCGTATTCATCGTTGTTGACAAACATATTCAGAGCGCTGTGAACATAGTAATCTTTGCCCGATTTCACTTCTATTGGCACAACAGATAAAGAATCAAAATCGTCTATAAGGAAATCAACTTCACCGCATTTTTTGTTGTCGTAGTAATATAAGTGGAATCCGTGAGCGTTAAGTTCTTGTGCCACAACTGATTCGTAAACAGTTCCAAGGTTGAGACTGAGTTCATCGTCTAATATGGCTTTGATATTGTATTGATAAAGCAACGACGTAAGTATTCCAACATCGTTTAGATAGAGTTTTAACAAGTTTTTTTTGACGGACTGCAATAATGGGAATCTCGGATTGCTGATAGCATCCACCTGCAAGGCTATTCCTGACTGCACTAAATAATCAAACTCGTCTTCATAGTCAGAAAATTGTTTACCTTGTTTGTTTTCTATCTTGCTGACAATCACACGTTTTTTCCTACTTTCAAGGTTTGATGGTATTAAGTCGTAAACTCGCCTAATTTTCAGTTTTTGATGACGGTCGTACTGCGAAGCGTCGATGCCATAAAGCGTATGCACGTCGTTTTGTATGTCGCGCATCATCTGTATATTCTTGTCTTCCAAAAACTTGTTAACAGCATCGGGCAGCCCGCCAGTAAGCAAATAATATCGAAAGAGACGCATAAAATGATTGTGCAAAGGTTCTGTTATCGGCTCGTCATTGTTAAACTGTCTGCGTGCCAAATCGATAACGTCTTTGCCAACCCCCATAGCCCAAAAAAATTCTTCCATATCCAAAGGATACATCTGTTTTATCATCACGCTGCCCAGTGGAACAGAAGGGGTTTGCGAAAGTGCAATGCCAAGTTGCGAACCGCTGGCAATGAATGTGTATCGTTGGTCTTGATTTAGGAATTTGAGCAAAGTGAGCAATTGAGGGTACACTTGTATCTCGTCGAGAAAAATAAGCGTGTCGCTCTTAGTGCCCAACCGATTACCAAATAGGGCACTAAGTTGCATATAGAAAGAATCGAGCCCTGTTACTTGGGCAAACAAACGATCTTTCTCGCTATCTGCCCTGAGGTCGATCTCAATATAATTCTTAAACAACTTACTACATACATACCTGATAATAAAAGACTTGCCAATCTGCCTTGCTCCATTAACAAGTAATATCTTGTTTTGCTGTGCCGAGAAAAAATTCTCTAAGAAATATGAAAATTTACGTTCTAACATAACTTCAAAATTTATTGTGCTGCAAATATATTGATTTTTAATTTATTATCCAACAATTTGTCATTTTTTCCATATTTTTTTGGGGTGATTTTGTCATTTTTTCCATAAAAAATAAGGGTGATTTTGTCATTTTTTCCATATTTGTAGAACTATACTTTCTGCAAAAAGTTACTAAAAATCCTTTGCAAATGCTGCAAAAAGTTACTAAATTTGCATCGAAAACACTGCAAAAAGTTACTATTATGA
>CAMJWL010000057.1 GCA_946409405.1 uncultured Bacteroidales bacterium | reverse complement strand
TTTTGCAAAGATAGTCTTTTATTGGCAAAAATAATTTATCTTTGGGTAAAATTTGCAAACGAAATGAAACTTCTACACACATTAATATTATTGACAGCGATTGCGACCCAAGTCTGCGCACAGACCATGTCGCACAAGGAGAAATATGACGCCGACTTCATATTTACAGACGGCATATACCTCAACAAAAACGATTTCAAAAATAATCTCCCAATAGACAAATCGCAGATTATTAGCGGTATAGACCCTAACGATTTAACCTATTTCGAGCAACTTGTGGAGCAAAATACCATCGAACTTTTTGACCGTCTTGGCAACGAAATCTCCGTGGAGACCAACAAAATCTTCGGCTTTTGCAGCGACGGCACAGTCTATATCAACCACAACGGCACATTTTCGCGAGTGGGGATAATTGGCAGCATCTGCCACTTCCTCGGCACCAAAACCGTGATGAACAACGTTCCAAACACCTACTACGGCGGCTATTACAACCGTTACTACTCGCCCACATACCGTCAGACCGCCACCATTGAGCCTCAGCAATACCTGTATAACTTTGAGACTGGCGACCTCCTCGAATACAACCCTCAAAACCTCGATGCAATGCTCATGTCCGATCCCGCCATCCACGACGAGTACGCCGCCCTCCCCCGCAAAAAGAAAAATGCAAAACTCTTCTACTACATGCGCCTCTACAACGAGAAACACCCCATATACATCCCTATATATGAATAAGTTACACCACCACCAAATCCACAAGCCTCCGTCCTCTTAGTTACGCGGAAATTTCACTTCCGCCCATGCCCCCTCATGCCCCACTCTCTCCTACTTGTTAAAAAATAAAAATAATTTGCAACATTTCCATAAAACCCTTATCTTTGTAAAAATAAATTTAACAATAAAAACATACATCGCCATGAACGAAGAAGCGCAAATGTACATCGACGAAGCCGAGGAGAAAATGCAGGCGGCTGTATCTCACTACGAGAGCAGCCTTGCAAAAATCCGCGCAGGAAAGGCTTCACCGGCTATTCTCGCCGACATAAAAGTTGACTATTACGGCTCTGAGACGCCCCTCAGCCAAGTTGCCAACGTTGGCACCACCGACGCTCGCACCATCGTAGTGCAGCCGTGGGAAAAGAGCATGCTGCCCAAAATTGAGAAAGAAATCCAAAAGGCAAATCTCGGACTCAACCCCGTCAACAACGGCGAAATCCTCCGAATCACTGTTCCCGCGCTCACCGAAGAACGCCGCAAACAACTCGTTAAACAGGTGAAGGCTGAGGGCGAAAACGCAAAAGTTGCAATCCGAAACGTCCGCAAGGATGCCAACAACACCCTCAAACAACTCGAAAAGGACAACACAATCACCGAGGACGAAAACAAACAGGCGCAGGAAATCGTGCAGAAACTCACGGACAAATACGTCGCCAAGGCCGACAAAATCTCCGAAGTCAAGGAAGCCGAAATCCTTACCGTGTGATTTTCAACCACTTGCAACCATCAACAATTAGGCTGTTCAAAAAGTTGGAGTGCGGGCTTCCAAGCCCGCCTTACAAGTATGTATTCCAATCCACCTTTTTAAACAGCCTAATTTGTATTTGTTTTATTCATGGTAGAGACGTAGCGCGCTACGTCTCTACATAAAACCGTTGCATAAATATTTCGTTTAATTCGTTGTTAAAAAAATGGAACTTCTATCCCCTGCCCGCAACGCCGACACTGGCATCATCGCCATCAATTCGGGTGCGGACGCTGTTTATATAGGTGCTTCGGACTTTGGGGCGCGTAAAGCCGCATCAAACACCGTGGCGGACATTGAGCGTCTGTGCCGACACGCGCATCTCTATGGAGCAAAAGTTTATGTAACTATCAATACAATATTATACGACAACGAATTACCTACGGCACAAAAACTTATCACAGACCTTCATTCCGTAGGTGTTGACGCGCTGATAATACAAGATTTGGGCATCTTGAAACTCAACATTCCGCCCATCGAACTACACGCAAGCACACAAATGCACAATTACGATTTGCGTCGCATCAAGTTTCTCGACGAGATAGGATTTCGTCGCATCGTCCTCGCCCGCGAATGTTCGTTGCCTCAAATCCGCGAAATCCGTCAGCAAGTAAAGGCGGAGATCGAATGTTTTGGACACGGGGCGTTGTGCGTGAGTATGAGCGGACAATGTTACATGAGCGCAAGACTCGGCGGACGCTCCGCAAACCGTGGCGAATGTGCTCAGGCTTGCAGGATGAAATATTCGCTCGTCAATGATAAAGGAAAAGTTTTAGTAAATGACTCTTACTTGTTGTCGTTAAAGGATTTCGCTACGGTCAATAAAGTTAGCGATATGATTGATGCGGGCGTTGATTCCTTCAAAATTGAGGGACGATTGAAAGACAGCGTTTACGTTGCAGACGTTACGGCGTTTTATAGGAAATTGATTGATTCGATTACTGAGGGCAAAACTCGCTGTTCGTCAGGCAGTTGCATTTACGACTACGAACCCGATTTACGCAAAGTTTTCAACCGTGGTTTTACGACATATTTTCTCGACGGCAACTCATCGGGCAAATTGACAAACGATTCGTCAAGCAACAAAAACCACAAAATGGCAAACCACGTCAGCCCAAAATCTATGGGCGAACCGCTTGGAAAGTTAGCCGCCATCAAAGGCAACACTCTGACAATCAACACAAAACAAATCATCAACAACGGCGACGGGCTGTGCTGTGAGGCTGACGGCGCACTCGTTGGCTTCCGCGTGGAAAAAGTGAACGCCAACGGCTCCATCATCACCAACAACACAAGCCCCATCAAACCAGGCACTTTGATATACCGAAACCTCGACAGCAAGTTTATTCGCACCGTGGAACATTCTAAAACTCAGCGCAAAATCGCCGTCAAAATGTTCCTCACCGCCACCACCGATGCCCTGACGCTGCAAATTGTTGACGAAGACAACATCTATACAACCGAAATGCTGCCATTCGCAGCGCAAAAGGCAAACGACGCCGCCAAAGCCTTGGAAAATCTCAAAACATCGTTCTCCAAGACTGGCGACCAATTTCAAGTAACTGATTTCTCATACCAATCGGCAATGGACGGCGGCGAATCGTCGTCCAAAAATTGCGAAGTTGTTTTTGTACCAAACTCGGTGAGCAATTCTCTACGCCGCGCCGCAATAGATAAACACATAGAGAATCGCATTATTCATTTTGCGCCAAAAGATTGTCCGCTGCCGTCGGGCGCAGCAAAATATTTTGAAGAATCCGGCGACTACCATCTCAACGTCGCCAACCGACTTGCACGTCAATTTTATAAAGAACACGGCTGCGAAGTCAAACAAAGCGCGTTTGAACTTCTGCCCCGCACCGACGGTCTCGAAGTGATGACCACCAAATATTGCATCCGCCGCGAACTCGGTTATTGCCTCAAAGACAACAAAAAACTGCCCCCAGAGTGGCTGTCGGGCAGTTTATTGTTACGCGGTCAATATCAAGATTTCCGTCTCGTATTCGACTGCAAGGTTTGCGCCATGCGCGTATATGCAAAATAAAACGAGATATTGTTTTGGGATGCGGACGGCTCGTCCGCTAATGGCAGGCGAGCCGCCTGCACTCCAAACAACTACTCTTCCCTAATAATAGCTTCCGCAAACTTCGGCGAAACTTCAAGCAAGTTTTTCCAAATGTTTGGCGCGACGGGAATTCCGTTGGCAAGACGATTCTTCATGGCACGTTTTTCAGGATCGCCGGGCAGCATCACTTCTTGTCCTTCGAGAGGTTTCAAGCCCCGGATGATGGCGGCAAGATTTTTCATCCTCTCGCGGAATTGCTTGATGTTGGTAAATTTGCGAATGTCTATCGCGTGGAAACAATGCGAAATGCCGCGCTTCTTGCTCATGTCTGAGCCAAACATCGGCATCAAATTGTGTCCTAACTCGCTGCCAGACAACACACTGCACATTATCTCCACCATCATTCCAAGTCCAAAACCCTTGTAATCGCCTATCGGACGCACACAACGCGCTTTATGCGGGTCGGTGGTAAACTGTCCGTTCTCGTCGTATGCCAAACCTTCGCCAAGCAACTGATTGGTTTCCTTGTGGTTGCGGACGTAGTTCCAACTGATGATGGATGTTGCCATGTCCAAGCACAGCGGGTCTTCGCCGTCCATCGGACACGAAAAACAAATCGGGTTGGTGCCAAAAAATGGTTCTACCGCGCCGTGCGCCTTCACGAGCGAATTGGTGTTGGTAAATGCAAAACCTATCATGTCGTGCCGCGCAACATACTCGGTAAAATAACTTGCCGCGCCAAAGTGCGACGAATTTCTTACGACAACTATGCCCGACCCATTTCGCGACGCCATGTCGATGCAGAAGTCCATCGCAAAAATGCCCGAATGGTGTCCAATCGCGCCGTCGGCATCGATGAGTTTTGCCGAGCCGTTGTCCTTAATTATCTTAAACTGCGGTCGTTTGTTGATGCGTCCCTTGCGAAACCCCTCCACGTAATGCGGAAACAGCGCAAGTCCGTGTGTGTCAATGCCTTTGAGCGAGGCTTCAACCACACTGTCCACAAGATGAGACGCAGATTCAGGCTCTACGCGAATCTCTCGCAAGATGCCCATCATCACTTCCTTCAACTTATCGACGCCAAGATATATCATAACTGCAATGATTTGAATTACTTGTAACTTATATACTATTCCAAGTTTACTGCAATTACTTTACCAAAGTGCCAAGATTTTCACCTTTTATTACTTTTTCGAGCGTGCCTTTCTTGGTCATGTCAAACACCATGATGGGCATGTTGTTCTCGCTGCACAGGGCAAAAGCGGTCAAGTCCATCACTTTAAGTTTTTTGTTAATTACCTCGTCGTAAGTAACATTGTCATAGCGAGTTGCGGTGGGGTCTTTTTCTGGGTCGGCGGTATAGATGCCATCCACACGAGTGCCTTTGAGGAGAATGTCTGCCTTGATTTCGAGGCTGCGCAACGCCGCCGCGCT
This sequence comes from uncultured Bacteroidales bacterium, assembly GCA_946409405.1. GTDB lineage: Bacteria > Bacteroidota > Bacteroidia > Bacteroidales > UBA3824 > UBA3824. The sequence continues at coordinate 13,439 of CAMJWL010000057.1, read as the reverse complement.
GTCAGTTGTGAAGAACGGATTGCCTGTGCCGCCAGAGAAAATCACCACGTAGCCTTCTTCCAAAGCGGTAATCGCACGATTTGAACTAAACCTTTCAGCATACGGCTCCATCAACGTGGAAGTCAACACCTTAGCCTTGCCGCCAAGTTGTTCCACCATGCTTTGGATGGCGATGCCGTTGATGGTTGTTGCCAACATGCCCATCGAGTCGCCCTTGACGCGCTCAACGCCTTTTTTGCAACCGGTAATGCCACGGAAAATGTTGCCGCCGCCTACCACGATGCCCACTTGAACGCCCTGACGAACAACGCCAAGGATTTCGTTGCAAAACTCCTCCAATGTAGGAGCGTCGATGCCGTAACCGCAACCACCGGCAAGTGCCTCGCCGCTCAGTTTCAGCAATATGCGTTTGTACTTAATTTCTGACATTTTGTACACCTTATATTATATGTGTTAGACAATAAAATTTCAATTTCCAAATTTACAATTTTTTTTATAATTTTGCCGCAACAAACAGATAAATTTTTTTTGACTATGGACGCAAAATCAGCGCAATACATTGAGCAAGAGTTAGTTATATCGACGACAACTAATGCCGCCGACAAATCGTCGTTTGATTATATGAGGGGCAACAACCAAATAATCTACGACGACGGCACCAAGGTAAACAACACGCTGTCAACCAACTTCCTGGGATTTGACAACATGCTGATTTCTGCGCCAAACCGCGTCATGGGCAATTATCACTGCGGAATAGATGATTCTCTATACGAACTGCAAATGCAAATTTCAAGATTCTTAGGGACAGACGAAACTCTCGTGCTTGGCAGTTACGAAGGATTGTGCGCGGAGATTATGGAAGTGCTGTTGAACACCGAAGACGTTGTAATCTACGACGCGGCGATGTCTGTACCGCTGAGGCGCGGCGTCAAATATTGTCAGGCAGAAAAACTCCGTTACCCCCACAACGACATGGCAAAGTTGGAGGAGCATCTTAAACTTTCGCAGTTGAAACGGCTGCGCGTCATAGTAACCGACGGCATATTCTTCGACTCCGGCGACTGCGCCTACCTCAAAGAAATCAGGCAGTTGGCGGCGGAATACGACGCGCTGGTGATTGTTGACGACAGTTTTGGCTTCCTCACCGCGAGCAAAAACGGCAAAGGCTCCGACGCGCATTGTGGCGTGAGCGGATTCCAAGACCTCAAAATAGTCAACATGCAAAACGCATTGTGCTGTAATACAGGAGTTTTCGTTACTGGCGACCGCAACCTCGTCAACCTCTTAAAACTCCGCTCCAAAACCTACCGCTACTCACTTTCGCCATCGGAAGGCGACGTCTGCACCGCCAAAAGCGTCATCGAAACCATCCGTAAAGACCCATCGCCCATCTCGATAATGCACAACAAGGCGCACCACCTCTGCGAAATCCTCACAAAAGCGGGTTTCAAGTGCAACAATCCGGCGGCGGGCATCGTTTCGTTCCTCACCGACTTCCCGGTTGGCAGGGTAAAAGACACTTTACGCGCCCTCGGTTTCGTAGCAATGTACACAAAAATCGGAAAACAGACCTTGGTATCTCTCAAAGTATCAGCAAGTTGCGATTTTGATGTAAATAAAGAGAAAAAAAGTAGCATAAAACATACCAAAATTGAAGATAATTTATTATTTTTGGAAAATTTTATTTAGAATTAACATGCAAGAGCAATAACCATGCTTAACCTTACTCAGAATTTAAAATTAATACAGAAACTGTCTCCGCAACAGATTCAGTTAATCAAGTTGTTAGAGATTCCAACGATGGAACTCGAACAGCGAATCAAACGCGAGATAGAGGAAAACCCTGTACTCGAAGAAGGCTCCGCCGACGATGATGCCGACAGCGACATCAACGAGCCTACCATCGAGAACGACATAAAAGACGACTACGCCTCAGACGATGCCCGCGACAAATCCGCGAGCGACGGCGACGACACCGGCAGCGACTCGGTGAGCGACGACGATTTAGTTACCACCGACGACGACATGATGGACGACTACATCGAAGACTCATACGACGAAAAGGTGGACGAATATTCGCCCGACGACTATTACGACGACGACGAAATACCCAACTACCGCCTCGAAGCCAACAATTATTCAGACGACGACAACAAGGCGGAAATACCTTATACTCAGGCCACTTCGCTACACGAAACGCTCCTGTCGCAACTCGGTCTCGGCGTCCTCAACGAGGAAGAAACCCTCCTCGCCGAATACATCATCGGCAATATCGACGACGACGGCTACCTCCGCCGCGACCTCGAATCCATCGTGGACGACATCGCCTTTACCGCCGGAGTGGAGACCACAGAAAAAGAATTGCAGAAACTCCTCACCATCATCCAGGATTTTGACCCCGCCGGCGTAGGCGCAAGGGACATCAAGGAGTGCCTGATGATTCAAATAGTGAAGAAATACAAGAACGGACAAGGCAACAAAATAGTCCTTAAAACCGCCTACAAGATACTCAAAGACCATTTCCAAGAGTTCACAAAAAAACATTATCCCAAGATTGCGTCAAAACTGGACGTTGACGAGGCTACCTTGAAACAGGCTGTCGATGAAATTTCGCACCTGAACCCCAAGCCGGGCAGCATCTACTCCACGATGCTCTCAAAAAATTCGCAGCACATCACCCCCGACTTCATCCTCGAAGACAAGGAAGGACAGTTGATACTCAACCTCAACTCCAAAAACATCCCCGAACTCCGCGTCAACAAGACCTATTCTGACATGGTGGAAACTATGTCGAAGAAGAAAGGCAACGCCAAAGACAAGGACACACTCGCCTTCGTAAAGCAAAAGATGGACTCCGCCAAATGGTTTATCGAGGCGATCCGTCAACGCCAAAACACGCTGATGTCCACGATGCACGCCATCATCGAGTTCCAGAAAGAATACTTCGAGGAGGGCGACGAGACCAAACTCAAACCAATGATTCTCAAAGACATAGCCGAAAGGACGGGTTTTGACATCTCTACGATTTCCCGCGTGGCAAACAGCAAGTACATACAGACTCATTTTGGCATTTTCCCGTTGAAATTCTTCTTCTCGGAGGCGATGAAGACGCAGGACGGCGACGAAGTTTCCACCCGCGAAATCAAGAAAATCCTCAAAGAGTGCATCGACGGCGAATCCAAGAGCCGCCCCCTCACCGACGAAAAACTCGCCAAAATACTCCAAAAGCGCGGCTACCAGATTGCCCGCCGCACCGTTGCCAAGTACCGCGAACAGATGAACATACTCGTTGCGCGGCTCAGGAAAAAACTTTAACCGTGCATAACCGCCTAAGTATCAGCCGCCATGAAACTGTTACTTCATCCATTGGCTATGCCAATATATACCTTCGCGCTGTATTTGGAGATAGAGCGGCAGTCGTATGTCGTGGATTATATGTCGATGATATGGCTGCAAGCATCGTTGCTTACAATGATGCTGTTGGTCTGTTACCTGTCTTGCAGAAATTTCAAAGACCAATCGCCGCTCCTCAACATACACAGCACCCCACTCGCCAAGGTAATATTGGCCATCGCAATGACGGCGGTATATTTATTTATCACATTTTGCTTCGTAGTAAAACGGACCAACACATGGGGCGCATCATTCACACTACTTATATATGTAATACCCACGTGGTTAAATATAATTAGCGGCGATGCGGCGGCGCGTATGTTTCCAAGCGCGTCAGACTCCTTCTTCGCAAGATGCAACGCCGCGCCGCCGGCATACATTGGAGCGTTGTCGGGCTACACGATAATGATAGGCTACAAGACAAGCGCAGACACTTTTTGGCCTTTTGTAATATCCCTACTGATGATAACGCTCTACGCCACATTCTGCAGCAAACCCGCCGACGACACCGACAACACCGACAAGAATACCCCGCCAAGTGCCGCGCCGCAACTATATTGGTACGGTATTGGCATAGCACAGACGGTATTCCTGATGTACGACGCTTAGCCAGACATCAAAATCAACAAAAACATAACAAAAACTTAGTTTTGTAATTTGACAAAAAAGCACTAACTTTGCGCTCTGCAAATCTACGAAAATGAATAAAACAATCACATACAATTACTCGACAACGGCTATCGTAACACGCAGCCGCGAAATCATCGCCCTCGCCAAGGCTGATCTCAAAGATTTGTCTAAATTTGGAGCAAGCCAGAGGGACATCGACTTGCTCGAAAAAAAACTCACCGAATACAAGAAGTTTCCTGACGACGGATTCTTCTCAGAAAAAGTGAAGGACAAAACACAAGAAAAATACGATGCGGAAGAAAAACTGATCCAGATGGTCAGAAACTTCTTCCTCATATTTTCTATTATCATACCTACAAAAAAAGAGTCAAAGAAATACTTTCCCTCACAGAAGTTAACTGGTCTGAAAACCAAGGAGTTAATAGGCGTGGGAGAAAAGGTGGTTACCGTCGGCAAAAAGTTTAAGGAAAGACTGTCGAAGTACGACATCGCCGACGACTATTTTGAGAAACTCAAGACGCACATCACAGCCACCAAAAAGGCTCTCCGCACCCTCGAACAGGTAAGGCTCGAACGTCTCAGAAACACCAACAAACGACGCGACCTCGGCGCAATTCTCTACGAACAGATTGCAAAACTGTGCCATTACGGCAAGACCTATTGGAAGGAACGGGACAAGGAACGCTACAAGAAATACCTCCTTTACGTAAAAAACGACGACAAAAATGAGTTAGACAACTAACTATACCTCAATACGTTGCAACTAAAACACAAACAATTTTCCAAAAAAGACAAAAAAAATTTGGATTATTGGCAAAAAAACACTAATTTTGCAGCGTCAAAAACAAAGACGATATTTTGGTGCCATAGCTCAGTTGGTAGAGCAAAGGACTGAAAATCCTTGTGTCCCCGGTTCGATTCCTGGTGGTACCACACTTTATATTTTGTCATAACAGAAATCGTTTAAGTTATATTTGATGGTGCCATAGCTCAGTTGGTAGAGCAAAGGACTGAAAATCCTTGTGTCCCCGGTTCGATTCCTGGTGGTACCACACGCTAAGAAATGCTTGACAGGTCTATGTCAAGCATTTTTTTTGTATCAACAAAAAAAATGAAAAAAAAATTGCTACAAAAAGTACAATATTTGCATTATTTTTTGTACATTAGCACGTCAATTGCATCAGCAAAAAATATCCATACGGCAAAACATGACAAGACTAAGGCAAAGATATATTATATTATTGACAATCAGCATATTGTCGGTGATGGTTGCCTGCCACGGCGACACATCCAAGCAATATCGTATAGGCATGTCGCAATGCGCCTTCGACACACATTGGCGACTGGCGATGAACCGACACATCCGCGCCAACGCCATGCAGAGGGGCAACATAGACCTAATTATCACCGACGGACAAAACTCAAACAAGAAACAGATAGAGGACATCCGGTGGCTCATGGCGCAAAAAATAGACCTCCTCATGGTGTCCCCCAACGAGGCAGACTCGTTAACACCCATTATCACAGAGGTTTACAATCAAGGAATCCCCGTAATCCTCATCGACCGAAAAACCACAAACGACAGCTACACCCACTTTATCGGCGCAAGCAACACCATAATCGGCGAAAAGGCCGCCGACTATGCGGGCATGTTTGGAAGGGAGGGCAGCAAAATCCTCGAACTCCACGGACAACGCGGCGCATCTGCATCGCTCGACCGAGGCACGGGTTTCAACAGCCGCCTCAACGAAAAATTCCTCCACAAAAAATTCACACACATCGGCGACCTCTATTGCGAATGGAGCAACACCCTCGCAAAACAAAAGGTGACAGAATACGTGAAAAACGGCGGCGAAATACCCGACATCATCTACTCACACAACGACGACATGGCCACCGGCGCATACGACGCGCTCATGGATGCGGGCATCGACCCTCTTAACATAATGATAATAGGCACCGACGGCGCATCAGGCGAAAACGGCGGCATCAAGGCGGTGATGAACGGCAAGATAGACGTTACCTTCTTCTACCCCGACGGCAGTGAAGAGGCCATCCAAGCCGCAGAAGACATCCTCAGCAACAAGACAGTACCCAAAAACAACATACTCAGCACCGTCCAGATAGACGACAACAACGCCGAAGGCCTCTATGGGCAGATGGAAATGACGCGAAACCAAGAGGAACGAATCATCCGCCAAAACGAGCATCTCGAGCAACTGATGATGACCGTCAGCACACAGAGCAACGTGATAATACTTGTAATCTCGTTACTCGGCGTGGTGATGATAGCCCTCGCGTACATCAGCAAACTCCACAACGAGAAGAAAAAGAGCAACCAAATCCTCAACGAGAAAAACGCCGAAATCAACGCCCAAAAGGAGGAATTGGAATCGCAGGCGTCGTACCTCAACCAAATCAACGAGCAACTCGAACGCAACAAGGAGAAAATAATAGGCTCGATACGCTACGCGCAGACCATACAGACCGCCGCGCTGCCCACCGAGTCAGACTTAAACTATTACTTTAACGCCTTCGTCCTATACCACCCCAAGGACATCGTGAGCGGCGATTTCTATTGGTATCACCGCGAAGTGGACACCGAAAAGGAAATCCATATTTTTGGCGTTATCGACTGCACGGGACACGGCGTACCGGGCGCATTCATGAGCCTCATCGGTGTCAACTTGCTCGACCAAATAGTAAAACAGCGCAAGATTTACTCCCCCGCCGTAATCCTCGAAGAACTCAACAAGGCGGTCCGTGCGGCTCTGCGCCAAGAGGAAACCGAAAACAACGACGGCATGGAGGCTGTATTGTGCAAGATAGAGAAGACGGCAACGGATTCCAAGATAATGCTCACATACGAAGGTGCCAAGTTCCCGCTCCGCCACTACATCAAGAGCCAAGGCATCATAAAGCAATATAAGACTTCGCGCCGACAGATTGGCGGCAAATTCAGAAACATAGAATCAATAGTGAAATTTGAAGACCATTCGCTCGAAATCCATCAAGGCGACCGCATCTACATGGCGTCTGACGGCATCGGCGACCAAAACAACTACGAGAGAAAAAGATACACGTCGGTAAGATTTGAGGCGGCAATCAAAAACTCCGTGCAACTCCCAATGACAGAACAGCGCGATTATATTTGGAACGACGTGTCCACCTTCATGCGCAACTGCGAACAGCGCGACGACATTTCTGTACTCGGAATAGAGGTATAATATAAAAGGACGCGCCGTGGCGCGTCCTTTCTTTCCTTATTTTTAATCAACAAATTTGTAACCCACACCCTTGACGGTCTTGATGTATTCCTCGCCGATTTTTTCGCGGAGTTTGCGGATATGCACGTCGATGGTGCGGTCGCCAACTACGATGGTGTCGCCCCAAATCTGCGTGTATATCTCGTCGCGGGTAAACACCTTCTCCGGCTTGGAAATCAACAGCAACAGCAACGAAAACTCCTTCCTCGGCAAAGCAAGTTCCACACCATTGTTGGATACGGTGTATTTCTCGCGGTCAATGGTGAGATTGCCGTGCTTGATGATGTTTGACTCGCCGCTTTCGCCTTCTTCATTCTTGCCAAAACGCTTGAGCAACGCCGCCACTCGGCTTACAAGCACCTTTGGCTTTACGGGCTTGGCTATATAATCGTCGGCACCAGCCTCAAAACCGGCTATCTGCGAATAGTCTTCGTTTCTCGCAGTGAGGAAGGCTATCACGGTGCTATTGAGCGCGGGTATCTTGCGCATCTCCTCGCAGGTCTCTATGCCGTCCATCTCAGGCATCATCACATCAAGGATTATCAGATGCGGCAGATGCTGCCGCGCAATCTTGATGGCTTCCTTGCCATTGTTGGAGGTCAACACGGAGTAACCCGCCTTTTTGAGGTTGTATGATACGAATTCGAGGATGTCCGCCTCGTCGTCCACCAAAAGAATCTTGTAATTGCTGTTTTCCATAATATCCAGAGTTTATGCTTTTTTCAATGTAAAGGAGAAGGTGGTGCCCTCCCCTATCTTGCTTTTTACTGTTACGAGTTCGTTGTGCGCCTCCATAATGTGCTTAACGATGGCGAGCCCCAAACCTGTGCCGCCGCTCTCACGGCTGCGCGACTTGTCAACACGGAAAAACCTCTCGAACACCCTGCCGACGTTATCCGCCGAAATGCCGATGCCGTCGTCCTTAACATCGACAAGATACCTGTTTTCGATGTCGCTTATCAACACTTTGGTAGTGCCGTTCTCGTTGCCATAGTTGATGGAATTGACCACAAGGTTGTTGAGAACCTCGTAAATGCGTCCCTTGTCGGCACGTACCATCACAGGGTTTTGAGGTCTGTCGATTAGTTTTAGCGCAATGTGTTTCTCACTGGCTTTCTTTTCGTTAAACTCAAGCACCTCATCTATCACATCAACGATGTCGAAATCCTCCAATTTGAGTTTCAACATGCCCGACTCAAACTTGGAAATGGTATCCAAGTCCTCCACGATGGATATGAGGCGGCTGATGTTTCTGTCGGCGCGGGTGAGGTACTTCGTGTTGATTTCGTCGTCCTGCAATCCGCCGTCTAACAGGGTCTCGATGTAGCCTTGTATGTTGTTGAGCGGTGTCTTCAATTCGTGCGCGACGTTGCCGAGGTATTCGCGGCGGAATTGCTCGTTGTTGCGAAGCACAGTGATTTCGTTTACCTTGTCCTTGACCCACTGCGCCACATCGTCGTTCACCTGCGATATTATCTGCGACAAGCCTTCATTAGCACTGTCGTCTATCATAGCGGGCTCCTCAATATGCGGGATTGGCACAAGTTTCTGACTCTCGGCAAATTTTTTGAGTACACGGCGCAATGCAAACGTGCCTATCAAAAACAGAGCCACCATCAAGACACCAATGGTGATTACCGTGCCCCAATCCTTGTCGCCCTCGGATGCCAACACCGCTACCACCATCGCCCCTGCCGCCAATACCGCCCCTACCGACGATATTATCAACGCCAACTTGAGTGCCGAATAGTTTTTCATCATTTTCTTTAAGTTTTACAACCGCAAAGTTAACATTAAAAACATAAAATCCAAAAATTAAGGGGAGGAATATTAATTTTTTTTTTGGAAAAAAACTTGCCCAAATCTAAAAATCTTAATATTTTTGCCCAAAATAAATTTTTGTTAAGCACAATGGTCAAAGTCTTCAATCCCATATACGATTCGGTTTTTAAGTACCTGATGGAGGACGACAAAGCCGCCAAAGTATTGCTCGGCAATATTTTGGACAAAAAAATCAAAGTCCTGACACTTAAAAACAACGATTACACCATCGTAACGGAAGACGGCATGAAAATCGTCCGTCTGGATTTCTGTGCCACAATCATTGACAAAAAAACTAAGCAACAGGAAGTAGTAACTATAGAACTCCAAAAAGCCTTCGACGAAGAAGAAGTGGTAAGGTTCAGGAAATACCTCGGTCTGCAATATCAGCACGAAGCAAACACCATCAAGATTACCAAGACCCATCGTAAAACCAAGGAGCAATATACGGTACTGAAACCAATGCACATTTATGCAATTTACATTTTGGGACATTCGCTGGGACCCGAATTGGAATTTCCCGTTATCAAAGGCAAATATGTGTTTGAAGATGCGGACGGCAACACCATTGTACTAAAAAAGCGTTACGAGTTTACCGACGGCGTAACACACGACTTGTACATCATTCAGATTCCGCATTTGGATCCTAAACCGAGGAAACATTTAGACAAGTTGCTGAGCATCTTCGACCAACGTCAGATAATAGACAAGAACGACCCAAAATTTGTAAACCTCGACGAGTTCAGGGATTCGTCAGACGATTACAAAACGTTGGTTACAAGGCTTTATAAAGCAACAATGGACGAGGATATGCGCGGCAAGATAGACCACGAGGAAGAAATCGAGCGCAGAATGGCGCGCTTTCGCTATGAACGTGCCGTATATAACGACGCTTTGGAAAAAATCGCCGAACAGGAAAAACAGTTGGAACAAAAAGACAGACAAATGGAGGAACAACAAAAACAGTTTGTCCTAACATTGCTGTCGCTCAACCAATCCCCCGCCCAAATCACCAAACAAATGGGCATCTCCATCTCCGATGTGGAAAATATAATAAACCACCAATAAAAAAGGACATCCGTCGAGATGTCCTTTTTTTATTGGTGGGTCTGTAGATTTAGTAATTCCATACAGGACGGATGGAGAAACCGTAGCAACGATATGATTCGTCTGAGGTATAGATTCCATTACTATCAAAGTAGATGTCGTTTGCCTTGTTGACATCGCCGTATGAGCGACTTGATGTCCAATAACAACCAAGTGTGCCGCGATATTGCAATCCTTCCTCGGTGTAGGCTCCTGCCGCTGGCAAGAAAATGTACTTGGTAGCGTCATTTGGATCCGACACTTTGTAACCATTAACACCATTTAAAGTAGTCCATTTCCACGTACAATTTCTTTTCAAATCACCCCATTCTGCAACAGTGGGTATGCGCCATCGATTGTGCATTTTGTTGACGTATGCAGCATCATCTTCAAGTTCCAAGACCTCGTTTGGCTTTGTGTACTTGGAGAACTCCTGTGTCTCAGGGTCACAGAATTTGTATGTTGACCAATCGAATGGTCCAGATTTGACTTCCACTTCGCCCCAAGAGTAAACATTGCCCGGATCTTCTGGATTAGTTGCAGCGAGATTGCTTTTTGCCCACCATGCACCGGCAAGATATACGTAGTCAGCATATCTGCGGTCAATGGTGTAAACCTTACCGCCTTCAACTTCTTCTCTTACCAAAGCAAGATCGTAAGATGTAATTTTAGAGCCTTCACTTACAGCAAGATAAAGTGCACCATTTGTTACATTAAATTTGTATGACGTGGTACTTCCGCTCCATATATCCATCGCAACAGATGTTTTGTCAGTCAGGATTTCGAGATACCCCATGAGATAGTTGTTCATTTCTACACCCGTTACACCATTGGCATCATACGAAAACCAATCAGACCTCATATAAGTGGCGTTATCAATTGCATCGCTGAGTGATGCGTATGCTTTTGGGTCGGATTTGTCTTTTTGTAGTTTTTCTGCGTACAACTCCACTGTATTGAGATTGATAGACCCAGGGGACAGTTTGCCAACAAAAGTTGCAGTCTTGCCGTCTTCACTGATACCTTCCTCGTAGAGTTTCAGTTTACCTATTTGCTTGTGGTCAAAACTGCCATTAGGATATTCAGTGGTTACAGCGTGGATGATGATTTCGTCGCCCGCTTCAAATCCAATCTGCACTTTCGTGTCGTCCCATTCGAGAACATGGACTTTAGACAGGCCACGGCTTTGTGAGACTGTCAGCGAGAATGGAACGCTTGCATCGTCGTTTTCGTCGATCTCTATGCTGTCTTTGCTACACGATGCGGCGAATAGCATCGCAACAATCAGCGTCATTAATTGTATGATTCGTGTATTCATCTTTCTGCCCCCCTTTTTTACCATGTTACACAGTCCATATCCTTAACTGAAATGCCGTACTCCTTGCCTCTGCGGTCTAAGCGACTGATTTTACCTTCAGAAATTTGTTTATCCTTTAGACCAAGTGCTTCACAAGTAACAATATTTTTAAAACCAAGATAAATATAGACTTGGTCATTTTCTATATCAAAATGGTGAGTTTCAATACCACCCCAAGAAGCACCAATCTGCATATCAAACGAAGTTAAATTTGTGAGGATTTCAAGAATTGTTGTACTTCCATTACTTATACCTTTTTCAATGTCAATTTCATTATTGACAATGTATTTAGATTCCTGATACCACACGTAATAACAATGAGTTCTTATTGCAGCATCAAGGGTTGTATATGCTTTGATTGCCCAAGGGTCATTGTCAAAATCTTTAGTGGTCAAGCGAATAGTACCAAAACCTAACTCTTCAATCTCTCTATCCGCGTCTATTTCTATCTCACCATAAAACATTGCGTATTTACCATCCTCAATTATTCCATCTTCTGTTAGGGAAAAACAAGCCTCTCCGAGATAACCTGTTTCATAATCGAAATCACCCTCCTCGTTCCTTTTGGCAATATCCCTGATTTCAAATGATAGTTCATCCCCCACTTCGAATTTCAGTTGAATTTCATTGCCATCATCGCTTAAAATGCCCAATTTTGAAAGTTTTGGTTTCTGCGAAACTTTGAAAGAGACTGGCAACTTAGTCTTACCGTGAGAGTTAGATGTAGAGTCTTCGTTGGTTGCTTCAATGTCTGAGGAGACATTGTTTGGAATGGTGGCATTGTCGATGTCGGCACCGACATTGGAGATGCCACCGATTGTATTGCTATCGCCGTCATCATCCTTGGAACAAGCGGCAATGAGCAAAAATGCCATTAGTATTGGTATCAGTTTTTTCATTTTGGAGTTTTTTTAGTGGTTAGTCTTCGTCAATGTCTTCGCGTTCAAGAGTGGGGGCCTTCATATAGTAGTTGACACTATTCACCAACAGCGGACTCTGCGCCACCATCTCATACAACTGCATCTCCGGCGCGGCGTATGGCTTCTTCCTCGTCGCTACGTCAACGACGACGTTTTCTGAAATCTCTTTCATTTTTCATGAAGTATTTTCCGTAGAACTCTCGCAAACACGGATTAAAAAAAGAAGGGCGTGGGAGTTTCTTTCATTCACCTATCCCACTGAGTGCAGGCCTTCGCATTGCCTTATCGCGATGAGATAAGCAACGCAAAGTCCACGCCTATATATATAGGTATGGTGTCAGAATTGTTACAACACACCTATATAGATAATAACACGTGGACGTTTCGTTGCCGCTCTCTACCGCGATACAGTTTTTGCGAAGTTTGCACTCAGTAGAAGACACGTCAAATAAAACGTCCTTGGAATCGGAACTGGCTATTTGCCGTCGTATCCGTGGGCAAATGTATGAATAGTTTTTGGGAGAAAAAAATTTTTTTTGACATTTTTTTGAAAAAAAGAGCCTTCCCTCTGCGAATACCACAAAAAAAATCTTTAATCGCATCAACTTCGGCACTTGTTTTGAAATATACATAGCAAAACAACCATCAAAAACTTCAAGAAAATGCCATACAGAAGATTACCAAATACAGACGCGGCACGCATCCGCGCACTTGCAAAGATTGTAGAGTTCGGCACCAAGTACGATGTTAGCCTCCTCGCATTCAAGGAAGCCACATTCAACAAGGTGAAGGCCTTCGTGCCAATCTTTGAACAGGCAAGGATGATGCAGAAGGAGGCGAAGGATCGCCAAGTGTCCAACAGCAAAGACTACACAGAAGCCTTTAAAAAGGCCAAAATATACATCTCGCACTTTCTCCAGGTGCTCAATATGGCTATTGCCCGTGGCGAGATAAAGCCCTCGGCAC
>CAMJWL010000056.1 GCA_946409405.1 uncultured Bacteroidales bacterium | reverse complement strand
CAATGCCGTTGCCACGGTTGGAGGAGAAGTAGATCTTCTTGCCAGCCTCGAATACATAGAGTTCGTCGGAACTTGTGTTGATGGGTGCGCCGAGGTTTTCAGCGTTGCCTACGTTCTCTCCGTTAATGGGAGCGGAGTAGAGGTCGTAGCCGCCAATGCCGGCGTGGCCTTTGGAACTGAAGTAGAGTTTTGTGTTGTCTGACGATACGAAGGGGCCTTCCTCGTCGGCTTCGGTGTTTACTCCGTCGCCAAGATTCTTTACGCTGCCCCATACGCCGTTGTGGCGGGTTGCAACGAAGATGTCGAGACCGCCTTTGCTGCCGGGTCTGTCGCTGGCGAAGTAGAGTTTGTTGCCGTCGGGAGAGAGGGCTGCGCCTTTTTCCTCGTAGGGGGTGTTGATGTTGCCACCGAGGGGTTCGGGAGTCGACCATGTGCTGCCGCTCTTCCTTGATACGAAGAGGCTGCCGTTGTCATCTTCACGGTAGAGGTAGAGTTCGTTGCCGTCGGGCGAGATGGCTACCACTGCGTCGTGAGCGTTGGTGTTGAGACCTGAGATGGCTTTGGGTTTGCTCCATGTGTTGGTGGAGTCCACTATTGTGGATACGTAAACATTCTCGTCCACCATGCTTTCAGATACGGTGCTGTGGCCTTCGAGTTCCCTGCGGGAAGTGAAGTACAACTCCTTCTGGTTGGCGGAGAGTACGGGCGAATGGTCCACTTTGTCGCCATTTACGAATGCGCCAAGGTTGAGAACCATGTTGTCCTTCGGGTTAGACTTCTGCGACTGAGCAAACTTGCAGCTTGCAATCTCGTCCTCCACGGCTTTCTTGAGATCACCGCTGGTCTTAGACCTGAGATCCTCCAGGATTGAGAGTGCCTCGCTGATGTTGTCGGTCTCCTTCAATGTCCTTGCCAATACAATCTGATTGGTCTGGGCATTGGGTTTGCTCTTCTCTTTGTCGGAGTAGAGAGAGTAGGCTTTGCGGAATTCCGCAATCGCTTGCTGCTTGTCGCCGAGGTTGCGATAGCAATAGCCCAACTGAGAGTGAAAGTGCGCGTTCTCCGGGTTATTGCCAACCAATTGCTTGTAGCTGTTAGATGCTGCTGACCAATCGTTGTTGTAGGCGGCGTCCTCAGCGGCTTGGAGCAGTTTTGAGTCTTGTGCCGATGCCCTCTCTGCGCACACAGACGACATCGTGAGTAAGACAATTGCTAAAGATAAAAATCGGTTTCTCATGTTAATTTATATTAGGACTTTCTTAAAAAAATTTACTATTTCAATTTCACAAAATTAGATATTTTCTGCAAATTTCCAAAAAATATTGCAATTTTTTTTCGATTATTTGCGCTTTTTTTTTCTAATTTTGTGCAACTTGCTAATTGTCAGAATAATACACATTCGGCAAATTTCGCAGGTTGTAGCGTGAAGCCATGATTTCTCCGTATGCGCCCGCCGTTCTGAAGGCGATTAGGTCTCCACGGACGGTTTTGGGGAGCGTGATTCCGGTGTCGAATACGTCCGTTGACTCGCATATCGGGCCTACGATGTCGTATTTCTCGTTTTGGGCGTAGCGGGACGTGAGGTTTTCGATTTTGTGGTGCGCACCGTACAGGGCGGGGCGTATCAGGTCGGTGAATCCGGCGTCCACTATTGCGAAATTGGTCTGTGTGGCTGGCTTTATATATAATACTTTGGATACCATGGTGCCGCACTGCGCCACTATCGCCCTGCCAAATTCAAAGTGTACTCTTTGTCTATCTTTTACTTTGAGGTTGGCGTGTATCGTGTCCATGAGCGATTCGAAGTCGGGTATCAGTTGCGAGTCGGGGTTTACGTAATCTACTCCGAGACCGCCGCCGAGGTTGATTTCTGGGAGTTCGAGGCCCATGTAGTTGATTTTTTCCTGCATCTCGTTGCTGCGCTGGCAGAGGAGACGGTACGGCTCTTTGTCGAGTATCTGCGAGCCGATGTGAAAGTGCAGACCGATGAGTTTGATGTGTCCGAGCCTCTGTGCAAAGGCTGCCGTTTCTTCGAGTTTGTTGAAGTCGATGCCAAACTTGCTGTCTGCCAGGCCGGTGTTTATGCACTTGTTGGTGTGTGCGTCTATGCCCGGGTTGAGGCGGAGCGCGACGTTTGCTATCTTGCCTTCATTACCGGCTATCTTGTTGATTACCTCCAACTCCTGCAACGACTCTACGTTAAAGCAGAAAATGTTGTTTCTGATGCCGATGGTAATCTCCTCGTCGCTCTTGCCAACTCCGGCAAACACCACCTTGTCGGCGGGGAAGCCACATTCGATGGCGCGGAGCACCTCGTTGCCGCTCACGCAGTCGGCTCCAAAGCCAAATGCGCTTATCTCTTGCAGTATTCTGGGGTTTGCGTTGGCCTTTACGGCATAGTGTACGCAATAGCCATACTTGTCCACTGCTGCTTTGAGACGTGTGAGCGTCTCGCGGAGCAACTTGATGTCGTAATAATAAAAAGGTGTGGCAAATGCCCCGAACCTGCTGATCTGTTCTTTGTCAAACATTCTTGTCTTTGTCTCGTTAAATCTTAATTTGCCTTTAAACGGCATTGCAAATTTATGCCTTTTTTTTTGAAATATGCAAATTATTTGTCAAAAAAATAAAAAAAAACTACCATTGTAACATATTGCATATCAGGTGTATGCAAAACTTATTAATTTTTTTGCAAAAAATCTTTTTTTTAATAGACAAAAAAAATTAAATTTGGAATTTGATTGGAATGTTTAATGCGTCGCATTTGGTGCCGCTTGAGAGCAAAAACGGCAACAAATTTGATGTTGACATTTTAATAAAGTGTAACGTAAAATGAAGACACCAGAAAAAATATCCATTAAGGTAAAATTCAGGATAATGCTCGTCTGCTTCTCTCTCTACGTGGTGGCGACTGGATTGTCCGCGTGGTACCTTATACATACATACGACACCGTGGAGGAAGGCTTCCAGAGGGAAAACAAACTCAAAAACGACATCTCGGATCTGAGGAACACACAGTATGAGTTGTTTAACCTCTACACGGGCAAGAAAGACAAGGAGAAGGAAGACGAACTCAAAGCAAACATCGACGCTATCTGCCGTAGCATCGACGGGGGCATCGCGTTCCTCATCAACAACCCCGTGGACGACAGCCGGCAGGTGAGGCAGTCTGTTACGATTTTGCAGGACGAGTTTTCGCTTTACAAGCAGAAAAACGCTGAGATTCAGAGCGTTGAAAACGATATTACAGAACTTACGCAAGACGGTGGGCGGCTCACCACAACCCGCAACACCGTTAAGAACACTATCTTGCAGACCGCTGTGGTGGGCGTTTACAACAAGTTTGTGGAGGCAACCAAATGCGAGGAACGTTTTCTCGAAAAGCGTAACATCGAAGACTACACCAAATTTAATAAGCAGATAGACGGCGTGAATGCCATTTTCAAAAACGTCGGCAATGCAAACATGGTAATCAAGTACCAGATTTTTAAACTCGAAGACCAGTTTGCCGAATATAGGATGACGTTCAACCTTCTGTTTAGCAAGCAACTTCTGCTCGGTCTCGACAACTACGAGGGTTACAAGGGCGAGGCAAACGCGCAGGTAAAGACAATGCTCACCAACATGGAAGAGTTGATGATGGAATCGAGCCTGCTCCGCCAGCAGATTAGGAAGTCGGCCATTAGGAAGGTGATTTTCATACAACTTATACTTCTTGCAATTGGTGTTCCGTTCTTCTTGGTGTTGTTTTGGTCTATCAACCAGCCCATCAAAAACATGAACGACTACCTCCAGCGTCTTCTCCGTGGCGAACTCGTACAAGCGGAGGTGAGTGCCGACAGCAGCAATGAGATGGATTTGATGTGCGTCCAGTTGTCGGAGTTTATAGGCAACCTCAAGGAGAAACAGCAGTTTACAGAAGACATCGGCAACAACAAGCACACCGACGGCTTCGCGCTCCTGAGCAACAACGACGAACTCGGCAACGCGCTCATCAACATGAAGAAAAACCTCGACGATCAGCACGAAAAGCAACTTGCCCGCCGCCGCGAAGACGAGATACAGGACAAGATAAACATCGGCCTCGCCGACTTTGGCAACATCCTCCGCCGCAACAACAACAACATCGACAGCCTCTGCAACGAGACTGTGCGCGCCCTCATCCACTATATGGAGGCCGACTATGGCGCAATATATATATATGTGGACGAGGAGCCAGACAACATACACCTCGAGATGAAGGCCACCTACGCCGCCGACCGCAAGAAGTTTCTTGTAAAGAACGTTGCTTTGTACGAAGGCATCGTAGGCACGTGCGCGGTGGAAAAGACCATGCAGATAATCGACGACATCCCCAAGGACTACATCAAGATAGGTTCGGGATTTGGCAACACAAAGCCGAGCAGTCTTATTGTAACTCCCCTGATGCTCAACGACGACATCTACGGCGTCATCGAAATATGCCGCACCGACAAGTTTGAGGACTACCGCATCAAATTTCTCGAACGTCTGTCGGAAGACATCGCCAGCACAATATCCTACGTGAAGGAAAACACCCGCAACCTCTTTAAACTGCAAGAGAAGGGCAAGCGTCTCGAAGACTACACCAAACGTCTCCACAAGGCCAAGAACGAACTCGCGCAGAAAGACGAGGAAATCAACAAGTGCAGGGCGGAGATTGCAAAACTCGTCAAGGAAAATGCAAGGCTCGCCAGCAGCGGCGACAGCGCGGCAAGACGGAGGATTTAACAAACAAAAACAACGACACGCAACGACATGGACGTCAACAAAAAATATAATAACAAAAACACTCTTAGGTGGAAGACGGTAGTATCTACGATTACAGTGGCGGTACTACTGTCGGCGGTTATATTGTTCATACAAGACCGCCTGATGTTCACCCGTATCACCGACCACAGTAAACTTCAGACCAACATCCGCAACGACCGCTACACCGTGGCTATGGAGCAGCAACTCACCAATACCATCATCAAGTTGCAGACCATGGCGGAGAGCATATCGGAGCAGACGGGGCAGGAGGGTATTCCTGCCAAGGAAATCACGCAGAAGATGATGCTCCGTTTCCTCAATGGCGACCAGAGCGCGAAGTCCATTTTCATCATATCTGAGCCTTACATTTTTGACAATTCAGACAGCCTGCTCGTAAACACAAATCCCGGATTCCCCATCGGGTGGTACTCCAAGTATATCCGCCACGAGAGCATGGGCACGCCGGAAGTTTCCAACGACCTGCAATCGTCGTCGTCAGACATATACGATATGTACCGCGTCATCAAGCACGACAACACGCCCAAGGTGGTGAGCCGCAGCGCAAACGCCGACATTTCCAACGTCATCGTCTGCATGATGCCGATATACACCAAAAATAAGTTTAGCGGCGTGATAGGCACCGACATCGACCAGAAATACTACCGCAACATGCTCGACAACCAGATTCCCGCGTCAAGCACCATTTACATCGCCGACAGCACGGGCAATATTTTCTACTCGCGCAACAAGGACTACCTCAACCGCAACGTCCACGAGATACTGCGTTTTACGGAGGAGAAACTCGGCATAATGGCAAAGACCGCCGAAAACCTGCCCGTGGACGCCGTGTGCGAACTTGTGGAAAACAACGGCGAGAAGGTTTACATACATAGCAAGCGCATCCCGCTGGCTTGCAACGACGACAACTTTACGATGATTAGCATCAACAGCCTCGCCGAAATCAAGACAGACCAGAACCACACGCTTATACGGATGATAATAATGGTGGCTCTGCTGCTCCTGCTGCTTGCAGTGTTCCTCTTCTTTATTTCGCGGCGCATCATCAGGCCTTTTGACAACGTTAAGCGTCTCATCGACCATATCAACGCGGGCGAGTACGCGTTAGATAAGTATCTGCCATCTACGCTCCGCATGCCGCAGGAGTGGCTGTATATCGTTGACAGCATCAGGACGCTCGCCTCGTCGCTCAAAAACACTTCCGACTTCGCAAACAAGTTGAAGGACAAGCACTTTGAGGCCAATTACGAAAAGTCTATCACAGACAATCCCATTGGTTCCGCGCTCGTTACCCTGCGCAACGACATGCTCGAAACCTCCGAAAAGGAGCAGCAGCGTTTTAACGAGGAGCGTCAAAACCAGTGGGCTACCGAGGGACACTCCATATTCTCGGATATTCTGCGAAACAACATCTCCGACATCCACAAGCTCTGCGATGCCGTGATGGATCGCCTTGTGCCGTACATCAACGTTACGCAGGGCGGCATCTTCATCCGCACCACCAGACCCGACGACCCGAATACCGAATGTTTTGAACTCTACGCCGTATTTGCCTTCGGACACCATAGATTCCACAAACGCATCCTTGCGCTCGATGAGGGCATCATTGGTGCGTGTGCGATGGAAAAGCACACTATTATAATTAACGAAGTGCCAGACAACTACACCGAAATTGGTTCCGGACTCGGACAGGCCAAGCCAAAGGCATTGATGTTTGTGCCGCTCTTGTACAACGATTATCTGTACGGCGTGATGGAGTTTGCGGCGTTTGTAAAGTTTGAGCAATACCAGATAGACTTTGTGGAGCGCATTTCCGAAAACATCGCATCCACCATCGCCAACGCAAAAATCAACGAGCAGACCAATATGCTCCTCCAGCAGTCGCGCCAGCAGTCGAAACTCATGGAGGAGAAGGAAGACCAACTCAAAACCGAAATCGAAAGCCTCAACAACCTTGTACACGCCACTCAATCGGAACTCAACCAGATAGAGCAGGTAAACAACGCATTAAACAAGACCATGCTCGTGGCGATATTCAGTGCCAAGGGCGACACCATAGAGGCCAACCGTCGTTTTGCATTGCGTTACACCCTCGACGTCAACGACATCCGCCGCAAAAACGTGTATGAAATCCTCCAACTCACCCTCTCCAAGTACGACGAGTTTAAGAAGATTTGGGACAACGTAAAACAGGGTACTACGGAGACTTACACCATCGAATTTAAAATCAACAAGGATGTCCGCAAAATCAAAAACACCTTCATACCGATTTACGACACCGACAGCAATGTAAACCGTATCCTCTGCCTTGCTGCCGACATCACGGGTCAGCAAAACACCGAGGACGAGCTTGTGAAGACCAAAAACGTCAACAAGGAACTCACCGCCGAACTCACCACGCTCAAAAAGACCCTCCAAAGCAAGGACATGGAGATTGCCACCATCAACAGCGAACTCGTGGAGACCAAGCAGAGCAACGCCGACACGCGCCAGAAGATGGACAAGGCAAACCAGAGCGCACAGTTCTACAAGAAGGAACTCGAAAAACGCATCACCAAGAGTCGCAAGATAGAAAACACGCTCAAAGAAAAGGTGAAAAACAAAGACGAGGAAATCGCACGCCTCCAGCGCATCATCAACGGCGAAGACCAGGATGATGCAGCAGAGCAGTCGGACGGCGGCGAGACCCCAAAAGACACTTTATAATATAGAACCAAAAATAATCAACCAGTCAATGATAACAAGTATTATATCAATATTAATGTTGTGTCTCGAATGTATAGGCGGGCAGCCGGGCGGTGAGGCGCAGCTTGAGGACATACAGGGTGTCTTCAAGCTCGCCAAGTACGTCTCGTGGCCCAACGAAGACCAGATGACTACCACAACGATTATGATACTTCCTCAGTCGGACGAGTCGTACAAGACGGCAGAGTCGCTCGCGTCGGGCAGCAGGATTCTCAATTCTGTTATTTCGCTCAAGCGTATCGAAACCTGCGACGACGACATCGACAACGCAAACATTATCTTCATAGAGTCGGGGACGGGCATTGACATCGACAAGGTGTTGCAAAAGACAGCCAACAAGCAGATACTTACCATCACCAACGACCTCGAAATACTCGAAAAAGGGTGTATGTTTTACGTCAAGCACGAGCAGGGTACAGAGCAAATCCTCTACTTCTACAACAAGGATGCGATACTCGCGTCTCCGCTCAGCATCAGTTCGCATATACTGACACCCGACCACAAATACGAAAAAAAATAACAACGCATAATAACCCAAAAAACACATCAGCACCATGAAGAATTTTATAGCAAATCTGCCAATCAAGTTCAAGTTGCTTGCCTCTATGCTTACCATAGTGATAGCCGCCGAGGTGATAACGGTAATCTCGTTTCAATCCACGAGCGACAAATACGTCAACGAGTATGTAAAGACCACTTGCTCCCAGATTGCCGCAATGATTGCTGACCGCAACACGAGCATCGTCGATTTTGTTAACGAAAGCGAAATCAAGAAGTCGCTCGATAACGTCAAGTCTTTCGACGAACTTGAGAACGTGCACATCTACGACGCGAAGGGGAAGATACTCGCCGAGTACAACAGGTCGTCGTCCATCGCGCCGCAGTCGATGCCAAGCGAATCTTCCGTTGCTTTCTCCGATGACGGCAAGTTTATTATGGCGTTTGAGCCTATCGTGTTCAAAAACGAAACATACGGCATTGTATTCGCCAAGTTCAACACCAAGACTATCCAGATAATGAGGCACGAGTTTTTCATCAGCAACATCACCAAACTCCTGCTGATAATCATTTTTGTGATTGTAATAGTATTGGTGCTCAACAAGATACTGGTAAAGCCCATCAACGAACTTTCCGACACGATGGAGAAGATTATCAAAAATGGCGACTATTCCACGCCCCCTGCACAAAACACCAGCAACGACGAAGTGGGCGTACTTTGCAAACATTTCTGCGCCATGATAGATACCATCAAGGAGCGCGAGCAGGAACGCGACGCCGCCCGCAAGCAGGAACAGGCTGCCAACGAAATTTTTGTTAAGGTCAATAAATCGTCATTCGACGCCATCATCGGACTCGATTCCGACTTAAAGATAGTTTCCTTTAATCCCGCAGCGGAGCGCATCACCGGCTACACTGTTACTGAGGCCATAGGCACACCGTTTCAGACGCTCCTCGTGCCAAAAGACAAGTGGTCGGAATACGATACGGAGATTGCCCGCTTCCGTCAGACTGGAAACTGCAAATTTACTGCGCAGACCTTTGAAACCACTGCTGTCAAGAAGTCGGGCGAAACGTTTGACGTGGAGATTTCGGTAATTCCGTATCGCGGCAACGACAAGTCGGGCAGCGTAGTAACCATCAAGGATATCACCACCCGCAAGCAGTATGAGCGCGAACTCGTGGAGGCCCGCTACCGTGCCGAAGAGTCAGACAAACTCAAATCTGCCTTCCTCTCAAACATGAGCCACGAAATACGCACCCCGATGAACTCCATCATCGGATTTTCTGAACTGCTCTCCAAGCCCGGCAATTTTGACAAGAACAAGGAGAAGTACCTCTCCTTCATCATCAATAGCGGCAAGAGCCTTCTCAACCTCATCAACGACATCATAGACATCTCCAAGATAGAGGCTGGACAACTCAAAGTGAAGCCGCGCATCGTGCAACTCAATCCGATAATGAACGAGATTTACATCTCGCAGTATCAGATTAACGACATGAAGAACAAGCCCTTTGAACTCAAAATGCAGAAGGCTGTGGAGACCGACGACTTCAATATCAACACCGACCCGTTCCGCTTCAAGCAGATTCTCAACAATTTGATTGGCAATGCCATGAAGTTTACCACGCAGGGATTCATTGAGTTTGGCTACAAGTTTAGCGGTCCAGACAAGTTGCAATTCTATGTGAAGGACACGGGCGTAGGTATGCCCAAGGACAAACTCGACGTTATCTTCAAGCGGTTTGGACAGATAGAGCAGAAGGACGACAAGAACCAGTCTGGCACGGGTCTGGGTCTTACCATCTCCAAGAAACTCGCAGAACTCCTTGGCGGCGAAATGTGGGTGGAATCGGAGGAAGGCGTAGGTTCTACATTCTACTTCACTCTGCCCTACGACCCCGAACTCAATGCCGCCGACGAATACGGCGCGTCGTCAGACGGCAGCGAAGGCGCATCGCTCGAAGGCAAGACCATCCTCGTGGCAGAAGACGAAGACATGAACGTTGCCTACATGCAGGAAGTTCTCGCCGACACCAAGGCTAATGTTCTTTGGGCGCGCAACGGCGAAGAGGCGGTCAATATGACAAAAACTCATCCTGAGATAGACCTTATCCTCATGGACATCAAGATGCCGATAATGAACGGCTACGATGCCACGGTAAAAATCCGCGAGTTCAATAAGGACGTAATCATTATCGCGCAGACCGCATACGCACTCACCGGCGAGAAGGAGAAGACCATCGCTGCCGGTTGCAACTACTACATCACCAAGCCCATAGAAATCAACGTATTGATGAATACTTTGAGCGGCTTCTTGAAGAACAAGTAGAAAGCGAAAATTAGCATAGTTTTTCAGTTAAGATTACCGTGAATTTTTCTTTGACAAGGAAAGATTCACGGTAATCTTTTTTGTGTTTGATAAATAACCGTTTTTTATAGATTAATTTCCAAATTACGCCGATATAAACCTTTTTTTCGGAATGACCTAATAATTTATTATCATAATTAACCTGAAAAAGATAATAATTTATTAACATTAAAAATCTTTGTCGTTAAAATATTACATTTACCTTTGCGGCGACAAAAAAATAAAACAATAAACAAATAAAAGAATAAATGAAACAGAAAAAACTGTTTGTTGCCGTGTTGTTGTTTTCTATGGCAAATGCGGCGATGGGGCAGGGGAGTGCGCAACCTGTTGACTCTCTGCCTGATGTGGAGATTAGCGAGGTGAAGGTTCTCTCGGCGAGGGTGCCGCTAACGAGTGCGCAGACTCCGCAACAAGTAACTATTATCTCGCATGAGGAGATAAAGAAATTGCCCGCAAACACCATCGACGACCTCCTGAAATATGCTGTGGGCGTGGACGTTAGGCAGCGTGGCAACGGTGTGCAGACCGATATTTGTGTGCATGGCGGCACGTTTGACCAAGTAACCATCCTTCTCAACGGCATCAACATCACTTCGCCGCAGACGGGGCATTTGTCGGCGGATTTCCCGATTTCGCCGGACGACATAGAGCGCATAGAGATTTTGGAAGGGCCGTCGGCAAGGACGTTTGGCACGTCGGCGTTTACGGGTACGGTGAATATCGTAACGCGACACCAAGACCCTTCGCGGCATGGAGTTGGCACGGCGGCGGCTGGTGCGGCAAATGTTTTTGGGGGCGACCACGGACATTGCGGCGCAAATATCAATGTTGCCCTCGGACATGATGCGGGCAATACTGGCGGCGCAACAAATAATGGAGTTGGCAGTCGCAAGGCGCGGATGATACACACATTGTCTGGCGGCTACGTGCGCGACGACGGCGACACTCCAAATTCCGCCTACGAAACCTCGCGCCTATATTATAATGTTTCGTACAAGTCGGACGACGTGAAGGGAAGTTTTCAGGCGGGGTATTCTTACAAGCCTTACGAGGCTAACACTTTTTATGGCGCGGCGTCCCAAGACCAATGGGAGAGCAACGAGCATTTTGTAATTGCCGCCAATGGCGAGATTTCAGCCGGTAAAGTTCACATTACGCCGTCCTTCGCCGCCGACCGCCGCTACGACCATTACCAATGGCACAGGGACAGTCCCAAGGGCGAAAACTTCCACCGTACAGACGTGCGGACGGCGGGCGTGGGCATTTGGGCAGACAACAGGATGGGGCGCACGTCTTTTGCCGCCGAGATGAGGAGCGAACTCATCTATTCCACCAAACTTGGCAGCGAAATGGAGCAATCGGCATGGTTTGCCACCAAGGGGCGCGACGGCGTTGCGGAGGTCAATTACAACCATTCTGCCGACCGCACCAACATTTATATTATGGCGGAGCATGATGTTATTTTGCCCAAGTGGACTATTGCACTCGCCTTGCCCGCCATCAACAATACCGCCCTCGACCACAAGTGGCGTTTTTGTCCGGGCATGGATGTGGCGTATCGTCCTGATTACCATTGGAAACTGTTTGCTAACGTAAATTCCGCGCTGAGGATGCCCACTTTTACCGATTTGTATTATTCGGGCGCAAATATCGAGGGTACAACCGATTTGAAGCCGGAACGTACCGTGGATTTTGGCGCGGGTGCAAAGGCGCGTTTTGAGGGTTTCTTGGGCGAGATGAGGCTCTACGGCTCGCACAGGACAGACATGATAGATTGGGTGGTGTATGAGGACGAGAAGGAAGATGGCGTTTTCAGGAGCGGCAATTTTCAATTGGACAACCGTGGCTGCGAACTCTCCGCCGCGCTGATGCCGCGTGATATTTGGGAGCGCAATCCCATCAGCAAAATCCAAATCCAATATGCCTACAATGATGCCGACATTAGTTACACCCGCGCCGTTGCCGCCTCCAAATATGCCATGGAGTATCTGAGGCACAGGGTTTTGGCATCGGCGGATGTGAGGATTGCGGAAGGTTTGGGCGTTAATCTCGGTGTCCGTTACAATCATAGGGTGGGGGAGGGCAACTCTCCTTACACGCTCGTGGACGCGGGCGCAAGGTATGAGCGCGGACGGATAGTTGCTTACATTAACGTAACCAACCTATTAAACGAAAACTACCGCGATTTCTCGTATATCGAGCAAAGCGGTAGTCGTGTGGTGGTGGGCGCAAAGGTGAGGTTTTAGTCGTTTTTCTTGAACTTCGCCTTTATCCTTTGCCAAAAAGTTTTTTTGTCGTCGAAGACGATGGAGCCGCGATATTTTTTGTCGGCGAGGATTTCTTTGTATTTGGACGGTGCGGGTCGATTTTTGGCCGTGTCGTCCATTTTTTTGATGAGGGCGTCGCGTTGGGTGCGGATGTCGGCGTCGGCATCGTCGGGTATGTTTTTCAACACGTCCATGAACTCCGTCTGCGTGTATGAGCCTTTTTCGGCGAGCGGGCATGACAGGTGTTTGAGCAACGCAAGATAGTCGCGCAGGATGTGGATTGTCTGGTCGATGAGGTAATCGAGTTCCTTTTTGAGCGACTGTTCGATGTTGTGGTCGTTGAGGCCTTTGGGTGTTCCGTCGTCGTTGCAGCCCTGCGCGTATGACACCGGCGAAAAAAATCCTTCCTTGTACATCGAGTCTGTGATTTCGTCCCAAAGATTCTCGATGTCGCTGCTGGAGCCAAGGCTGCAAAATTCTGCCGGATATACGAGCCTCTCCGCCACCCATCCGCCGAGCGAAATCTTTACAGACGAGCGCACGGTTTCGGGCGTTGGGACGCGGTTGATAAAATAATCTTCCAAATCCTCTATGCAGTAGCCTCCGGTGCTGGACGACGATGTGGTAACAATGGCTGCCGGATAATGTCCTGTTTCTACCATCATCATAAAGGCGTGTCCGAGTTCGTGGACGGCTTTTATGTATCGCGCTTCGTCGTGTTCGGGGTTGCGCAGGCGTCCGATGTGGAGCGGATAATTGATGGTCTGTGAGTGTTGGCTGCCGTCTGCGCCCGTCATTTGGATGCTGATGTCCATCGAATCCTTCTTGAAGTCGGTGATGGATTCTGGCAGCGAGATTGTTGCGTCTTTGATGGCGGCGGGTGTGCCTTGCAGCGGTGCCGCCACCCTGTCGATTTCCGCAAACAGGGAACAGAAATTGTTTACCGTGGACATCACCGACCTCGCGCCTTGCGACGGAAATACGCCTTCGCTGTATATCATGTTGACTATCTGGTCGTTGTATGTGATGTTGATGCCTGTATGCTGTCGGTATGAGGCGATGTTTGCGTCCAAATAGCGCGTGATTATCTTCTTGAATGTGGCGACGTTGAATGTGGGGTAGATTATGTAATTGTTGCCAAGGCGCGCCACCTCCTCTTTCCTGAATCGGTACAGCAACGCGCTCTTGATGTCGTTGACGTTGACGTGTTTGGTGAGCCTGTGGAGCAAATCCGCGTCTGCGTCTGCGTCCATGTAGCCGCGCATGTTGAACGCCTCGTCGATGTTGCCGATTACAAAGACGATGCTGTTGTGGAAGTCGAGCCGGTGCGGTGCCTTGATGGTGCTAAGGAGGTCTCTTACGAGGTCGCAAAACTCGTCGAAGGTCTGCCGGGCAACTATTTTTTTCATAATCTCCATTGTCTCCGTCATCGAAAACAGTTCGCACAATATGTTCCTGATGGTGGTGCGCATGTTGGCAGGCACAATGGAGATTGTGTTTTCGTCGTATGCCTCGAAGTTGAATGTGGCGATGTCGGCGAAGTACTTGTCGTTTTTGTGGTGGCGGTTGCGTCTGCGTTCCAATTCCTTCATGTGCAGATCCACAATGTCTGCCGCGTCCTCGCTATTGCCGCAAGAGAAGAAGGTGCCGGGATGTTCAGGGGACAAGCCGTCGTCATCGTCGTCGTCGCCAAACTTCTTTTTGTAGAGTTCGGTGTCGCGGACGTACTCTATAAGCCCAAGCACGTCGAGGTCGTCGATGATGTTTGGGCTTGAGAGTTTTGTTTTATCGACGATGCAGTCCTTGCACTTTGGGCGCAGGATTTCGTTGAGCACCACATACCATTTTTCTATCGTCATCACGTCAGACGAGTCAGACATCTGGTAGTCTATGCAGCCTTCGTCGAGGAGTTTCCATATTTCGTTGTATTCGGAGCGGTTGGTCTCCACGCCCATGTTGATTGTGCGCATTTTCTGACATTCGTCCAATATGAATACAGAGTCGCTTTTGATGAGCGTTATGGACGTACAACAGTCGAATTCCGAAAAACCGAGCCTGCTTATGAGGTCATTTTGGAATTTGGAGGAGTTGTCGTTTACGTTTGCCGATCCGCAGGTGAATTTGAATGTCCTGTCTGCCAGCCCCAACAATTCTATCGCCCTGTTTACGAGCGAGGTCTTGCCCACGCCGGTCATGCCAAACATCGGCACTATGGTAGGGCGGTTGGCGGTGTCGCGCCACGACGCGAGGATGCGGAAAAGTTGTTCGATGATGTCGTCTATGCCATCGAACTCGCTTTTGAGTTGCAGTTTTGCTTGGTCTAATTTTTCCTTGGGTATGTTCACGCTTTGTTATAATAGATTATTTTGCCACAAAAATCTTGTACTCCCACGGCTTCATGTTGATGTGTTCGCGGGCGGTGAGATTGTGCTTGGTGCCGTCCATGATGTCGGTGTAGGAACCGGACAAAAGTTCGCTCTCGGCGTAGAAGTCGATGGGTTCGTCGCTGATGTTGAAGAAGCCAATCACCTTGTCTTTGCCTTTGACGCGGGCCACTACGTATGCCTTCCAGTTGTTGGTGGTCATTATCTTGGAGAACGAGCCGCCAAATGTGCCGTTCCAGAGGGCGGGGTGGTCGTGTTTGAGTGCGTTGAGGGTGGTGTAGAACTTTGCCAACGGGTAGTTTTTCCAGTCGATATCGATTTTTTCAAACAGCGGCTGGGTGCTCTTGAACGCCGATTCCTGACCCGAATAGATGAGCGGAATGCCAGGCAGGATGTACGTGAGGGCGGCAAGTGTTACCGCGCCGTCGCCAAAACGGTCGTACTCCGTGCCGTTCCAAGCCGATTCGTCGTGGTTGGTGGTGAAGGTGAGGCGGTAGTTTTCGGGTTGGAACTTGTACAACTCGTAACTGCGGTTGTGGTCCAGGTCATAGACGTTTTTCTCCTTGCTGACAATTTTCTTGAGCACGTTGTGGAGTTCCCACGAATATGTTGCGTCGAAGGCGGCGTGGATTGCGGGATCCTCCCACTCGGCGAGCCAAAAACACGGCTTTATCTTGTCCACTTCCTTCCTTGCCTTCTCCCAAAACCATGTGGGTACGAGTCCCGCCATGTCGCAGCGGTAGCCGTCGATGTCAAATTTTTCCACCCAATACTGCAATGCGTCTATCATTGCTGCCACGGTGTCGGGGTTGTTATAATTAAGGTGTGCAACGTCGGTCCAGTCGTCGTTAGGAGCGAGGATGTTGCCGTTTTCGTCGCGGTAATAGCGGTCGGGGTTGGTGGTAATCCACGGGTTGTCCCATGCGGTGTGGTTGGCTACCCAGTCGAGGATTACGTGCATGCCGAGTCGGTGGCTCTCCTTGATGATAATCGAGAGGTCGTCCTTGGTGCCGAAGTCGGGGTTCACTTCCTTGTAATCCTTGATGCTGTACGGGCTGCCGAGGGTTCCCTTACGGTTGCGCTCGCCGATGGGGAATATCGGCATGAGCCACAGGATGTCCACGCCCATTTCTTTGAGGCGGGGGAGTTGTTGGCGGAATCCCGCAAAATTGCCTTGCGGCGTATATTGGCGGATGTTTACCTCGTAAACATTCGATGCTTTGGTCCATTCAGGTGTCATGGTCAATAAACGTTAATTAATTAAATTATGTAGTTGTGCCGCCGGGCGGCGGCTTTTTTTCAAACAAAAATTACCGTCATTTTTTTCGTCAATTAACGAAATTTTTTTTTATAAAATTGACGGTAATTTTTGGTAATTGACGGTAATTTTCGTTTACCTCCCGATGCCGTATGGCATCGGCTTCCCGTTTAATAGGCGACGTTGCGTCCGGCGTATTGGATCATGTCGCGGAGGGTTTGGTTGAGGGAGTTGGCGGCGGCGAGTTGTTCTACGCTCACGTGGCAACGGTAACGCCAATAGTGATTCCTCTCGGCGGGTACGTTGATGCGCTCGTCGGCGGGATTTTTGGCGCGGAGTTGCTCGTCGAGACCTAAGATGTCTTGAATCGGGAACACCGCCCACATCGCCGGCGAATACAGATGTTGGTTGATGACATCCTTTACAACCCACGTCTCGCAGTAGAACGGTGCTTGACCGCTCTTGGAGAGTCCGTTGTTGTAGAATCGCTGCGCCCTCGCGTGGTCTTCCTCCCACCATCCGCGCAACGGCAGTGTGTCGTGCGAACTCGTGGTTGCCACCGCCAAGAACGGATAACCGGCGGGTCGTCCAAATTCCACAGACGACTCCTTAGGCATACGTTGGATTTCGAGGCTGAGGATGTTGAGTTTGCGCATCACGTCGGGTACGCAGGCGGGAATCATGCCAAGGTCTTCGCCGCATACGAGCATCGAGGTAGCGTTGGTGAGGCCGGGGAGTTTAATCTCAGCCTGTTGTTTCCAAAGGTTGTCGTTGCGGTGGTAGAAGTAGTCGTTGTAGAGGTCGCCGATTACTTGCTTGGCGTGCTGGTCGAGTTCCTTGTATGAATTGGTCTTAAACAGCGAGTGGCGCGGGTGGAAGGCGTCGGGGTTTTTCTTGTCCTTGAAGAACAGCACCTCCGAAACCAAATATATCAATCCGTGCTTGATTTTCTGCATGTGAAGCACCTCTTCCGACGAGGGGACGCCGAGGCGTTGGAAATTGTCTTCTATTTTCTCCTGGGTGTCGTATTCTGGCTTAAACTGGTATGCGCCCTCCACGCCCTCCACTTCGTCGAGGAAGGTGTGCTTGACGTATCCCGCCGAATCCTGGAAGAGTTCGCGGACGATGTGTTCGCGGATGTATGGCTTGCAGTAGCGGTTTTCGTCAAATTGGAGTCCACGGTTTTGGAACTCGTCCTTGTGGATTGGGATTGCGGGGTCGAATACGCCCATCAAGCCTCGTGTCTGCGTCCTCGGTATCGACCAGATGCGGAAGAATCCAAGGATGTGGTCGAGCCTGTAAGCGTCAAAATATTCGCTCATCTTGGTGAGGCGAGCCTTCCACCAGGCGTAGCCGTCTTTTGCCATTTCGTCCCAGTTGTAGGTGGGGAAGCCCCAGTTTTGACCGTCGTCGGAGAAGTCATCGGGCGGCGCACCTGCCTGACAGTCAAGGTTGTAAAGGCGTGGATTTACCCATGCGTCCACGCTGTTGCGCGAAATGCCGATGGGAATGTCGCCTTTTAATATAATGCCGTTTGCGCGGGCGTGGTCTGACACCTTTTTGAGTTGCAGGTGGAGGTGGTATTGTATGAAGAAATGCACAGCCACGTCGTCGAAACTTGAACTCTGTTCGTTGCAAAGTTCGTCTATCTTCTCCTCCGAATATGTGCTGAACTGCCCCCAACGCTCAAATTCGGGCGTGTTGTAGAGGTCGCGCAGGTAACTGAACACGGCGTATGGTTTGAGCCATTGTTTGTTTTTCTCAAAAAATTCCTTGTACTCAGGCTCTTGGAGGAATCGGCGGTGGTTGTCGTCGTAGATGGTCTTGTAATAACGCGACTTTGCCCTCATCACCTCTTCGTAGTCTATTTTGTCGAGTTTGTTGAGTTCGGGTTTCATCTCGTTGAGGATTTCCTCCGTTACCTTGCTCGACAACTGCGGCATATCCTTGATACGCAGGTAGATGGGATGCAACGCGAATACCGATACGCAGTTGTACGGGTAAGAATCTTTCCATGTGTGGGTTAGCACGGTGTCGTTGACGGGCAACAGTTGTATCATTCTCAGACCCACCGACTTAGCCCAGTCGATGAGCGGAATGAGATCCATAAATTCGCCCACGCCAAAATCGTCGTCGCTCCTCAATGAGAACACTGGAATCGCCACGCCCGCGCCTTTCCATGGGTAACGCGGGAATTTGAACTCTTCGTCGTTCAAGATGTAGAAATCCTTGTCCTCTTCGGGCGTGAAGTACCTTGTAACGTATTCTTCGAGGACAATTTTGTTGGTTTCCTTGTCGCAGATGCAGTATTTGTATTCGGCGTATTGTTTGGGCTTTTCTATTGTACACTCGTTTCTCCACAGCGGGAAATCTTGGTCGGAGAGCCTGATGATGACGTCGTTTTCGGGCAGCGAACCGAGAAAACGGGCGGCGACGTAATGGTTTGGCAGCACCCTTGCCAACGGAACCGACAGACGGAGTGTTGACTTGCCTTCCTCGTGTGCTGTGGCACTCTTGAAGTCGTGCACTTTTTCGCGGTGGAATATCACGTCCTTGAAAGCGGAGGTGTACGACAAGTTGATAGGCGACACGTTAGGCTTCCAGAAATCGCGCACGAGGATGCTTTCGGATTGGAGTTCCGGCATCGTGAAAGTCCTTTCCCCGAATTCGTACAATGTCTGCGAGACGTTGTTGTCCTTCATCAGGTACTTGTATTTGAATGTCTTTTGCGTGAGGCTTTCGCTCTCTATCGTCAACTCCCAGTCGCCGTTTTGCTTGGGCGTCATGAGCGCAATGCCCATTTCGGGGATACTGTCTATCATCAGTTGCTGTCCGTAGCACGTCAGATAGTTGATTCTGAATGTAATTCTCATTATAATGAAATCTTTTTT
>CAMJWL010000055.1 GCA_946409405.1 uncultured Bacteroidales bacterium | reverse complement strand
CACGAAGATAAGGCACGGTATGCCTTCCTGAATCTCGTCGAAGATGGACGCCGCCTGCGGACACTTGTCAACATCCACATAAAACGTCTGAATCTTAGTGCCATACGCCCGTTGTACATTCTGCATAACGGGCTTCTGTTTTTTGCACCACGTGCACCACTCCGCACCAAACTCGATGATGAAAGGCTTGTGGCACATCACCTTGTCAGTATTATAATTATAACACTTGGTGAGGAACGTCTGTTCGGTAAGCGTAACAGTCTCAGCGGATTGCGCGAATGTAGCCACCGCCGTGAGCAACATCAGCCACGACAGCATCAAAGATTTGAAAAAAGATTTCATAATATGTCAATGTTTAAAGGTTTTGCATATATAGTTGCAGGGAGTGGGGAAAAATGAGGGAGAAAAATGAAAAAAAATTTTCCTCTTGCATATCTCAAAAACTTCCACTAACTTTGCACCCAAATTAATAAGTGTTTATCAAACAATAATACTATATGAAACTCACCAACTGCATCGAAAGTTTCGACGGCTATATGTGGAAGCGCGAAATCAACGTCCGCGACTTCATACAGCACAATTACACGCCGTATTATGGCGACGAGAGTTTTCTCCAAGGTCCCACCGCCAAGACCAAGGCATTGTGGGACAGGCTCTCAGAGATGTTCAAAGTGGAGCGCGAAAAAGGCGTTTACGACGCTGAGACCAAACTCCCGCAGACCCTCACAACATACGGCGCGGGCTACATCGACAAGGAAAACGAAGTAATCGTAGGACTCCAAACCGACGCGCCTCTCAAACGCGGCATCTTTCCCAAAGGCGGCATCCGAATGGTGGAATCGGCATTGAAAGCATACGGATACAGCCTCGACCCAGCCACCAAAGAAATCTACACCAAATACCGCAAGACCCACAACGAAGGCGTATTTTCGGCATACACCAAGGACATCCGCGCCGCCCGCCACGCGCACATCATCACGGGTCTTCCCGACGCTTACGGACGCGGACGCATCATCGGCGACTACCGCCGCATCGCCCTCTACGGCGTCAACAACCTCATCGAGGAGAAAAAACGTTTCCTCGACCGCCTCGACATCCAAGAAATGACCGAGGAGTGCATACAATCCCGCGAAGAAACCTCCGAACAAATCAAGGCTCTCGGCGACTTCGTAAAGATGTGCGCCAACTACGGTTTTGACGTTACAGTACCCGCCAAAAACGCTCGTGAGGCTGTTCAGTTTGTGTATTTTGGCTACCTCGGCGCGGTAAAAGACCAAGACGGCGCAGCAATGTCGCTTGGCAGGGTGAGCACATTCTTGGACATCTTCATCGAAAAAGACATCAAAGAAGGCATACTCACCGAACAGGAAGCGCAAGAACTTATAGATCAATTGATTATCAAATTGCGCATAGTCCGTTTTCTCCGCACGCCCGAATACAACGACCTCTTCTCCGGCGACCCGATTTGGGTAACAGAAAGCATTGGCGGTCAAGGTGTTGACGGCAGGTCGATGGTAACAAAGACCTCTTACCGCATACTCCACACCCTCGAAAACCTCGGCCCCGCGCCCGAACCCAATTTGACCGTATTGTGGTTCAACAATGCGCCCGAAAACTGGAAGCGTTACTGCGCCAAAATGTCAATCAAGACCAGCGCAATCCAATACGAAAACGACGACCTGATGCGCCCCGACTATGGCGACGACTACGGCATCGCTTGCTGTGTATCCCCGATGAAAATCGGCAAACAGATGCAATTTTTCGGTGCGCGTGCCAACCTCGCCAAATGCCTTCTCTACGCCATCAACGGTGGCAAGGACGAGATGCTCGGCGAACAAGTGGGTCCCGATTTTGCACCCATCACAAGCGAGTATTTGGATTATGACGAGGTGATGTACAAGTTTGAGAATATGATGCGTTGGCTCGCCAAGACCTACGTCAACGCCCTGAAAATCATCCACTACATGCACGACAAGTACGACTACGAGGCTTACCAAATGTCGCTCATCGACGGCGACGTACAGCGCACCCGCGCCACAGGCATCGCCGGCCTTAGCATCGTAACTGACTCTCTTGCAGCCATCAAATATGGCAAAGTGCGTGTAATCCGCGACGAAAGGGGCATTGCTGTCGGCTTCAAAAATGAGGGCGACCCCATCACGCCTTTTGGCAACAACGACGAGCACACCGACAAACTCGCGCTGATGATTACCGAAAAATTCATGGAATACCTCCGTCAGCACGAGACTTACCGCCACGCCACACCCACGCAGTCGATTCTCACAATCACCTCCAACGTGGTCTATGGCAAAAATACCGGCGCAACTCCCGATGGTCGCCCTGCCGGAGTGCCTTTTGCACCGGGTGCCAACCCGATGAACGGTCGCGACGTCAAGGGCGCAGTAGCCGCGTTGAGTTCGGTGGCAAAACTCCCGTTCCAACATTCTCACGACGGCATTTCTTATACATTCGCCATTTCGCCTTCTACGCTTGGCAACGACGACAATGCCAAAATCGACAATCTCGTCTCCCTGATGGACGGCTACTTCACGCCCGACGGTGGACATCATCTGAATGTCAACGTCTTTGACCGCGAACTCCTCGTAGATGCAATGGAGCATCCCGAAAAATATCCGCAACTCACCATCCGCGTCTCTGGCTACGCCGTCAACTTCGTGAAACTCACCCGCGAACAGCAACTCGACGTACTGAGCCGCACCATCAACAAGTCGCTGTAATCATTTGGACTTCAATTTTTTTGAACGTCAATTACCGAAAATTTTTTCGTCAATTACCGTCAATTTTTTGAGAAAGAAATTGGCGGTAATTTTTTTATAATAGGTCTGATTTTCAAAAAGTGTAATTTTTGGGTGCTTTTTTACATTTTTTGATGTAAAAAACGAGGCAAAATTTACATTTTTTTTGTTTATCTCCCCAAAACAATATAATTTTGCACTAATCACTCGCCGTTGCAAAGCGGCGTGTGGGACATAATACATATATATGTAAGGCGTTTATTACGCTTTGTTTTTGACGCGCCGAATCTTCGCAACATTCAATAAACGTACGTCAGGAATTTAGCAACGATAAGCGACCGTAAGGTGTATCGTATCGGTACGCAAAGATAATTGTGTGCCTTTATTATACCTGTTACGGCGTGGTAATTGTTGCCTGTTCCTATGTACGTGGGTAGCGAAGAACCTTGGCGCGTGGGAATGGGCGAAATAAGGATTCCACGCTTTTTTTGTGTCGGTCTGAAATTGGAATATCGTCAGCCACCCAAAACACTCGGTCAATGAGCCTACACATCGGACAAAGAATCAAGGAAGAACTTGAACGGCAAGGGCGCACAAAAGTTTGGTTTGCCAAAGAAATCAGCCGCACCACTGCCGCCTGTTACCATATATTCCAGTGCCCCACAATTGACACCGGACTCCTCGAAACCATCTCCAAAAAACTCCACCACGACTTCTTCCAAGACCTTTCTGCAAACTCAAACATCAAATAACATTTTACATTTTCATCAAATAAATTTATAGGATTTCATCAAATAATATTGAAAGCGAAATTTTGTTTCTTCCGAACTTGTATTATATTTTTGTTGCGAAAGATAACGGAGAATTTCGAGCCGCCGAAAAGGGTGTAGAAATAACTAATAATAATCTATTCAAATTATGGCATCTTTATTTGCTTGGCTTATCAAGAGAGTGTTTGGTGCTGCCTATGGATTGTGTGGAGTAGGTTCTTTTTTGGTTTTGGCGAAAGAATTAAGCCCTTCAACTTTCGGTATTTGCTGTGTCTTGATTCTTCTTGCTTCAATTACCACCGCAGCATTTACAGCACGAAATTATGAAGAGTATTTTATGGATTACATCAGTTGGCTTGCCAATCGAATGGAATTTCTTCAAACAAAAGGTGGTTATGTGATTCGTACTTTTATCGTAAGTCTTTTCACATACACTTTCGTTGTAGCGATGGTTTTGGATATGACAGGAACAATAAAGATAGTGTAAAAAAAACTCCAACCAACAACACCAAAACAGCCGTGATGCGAATTGCGGCTGTTTTTTCGTTTTTTAATCCCTTTCATAAATACATTTTTTCCGGAGGGGGTAACACGCCCCATCCTTTATATTTCGCCCCCTCGGGGCTTAGTTTGAGACAGTTGCAATCACAAATCTTCGGAAACTAAGTCCTGAAAGGACGTTATATAAAAGTCGGGGCGTGTAACCCCCCGACAATTTTTTTTGTATAAAACGACATATTAAATTTTGCCACAACTTGTGGCAAAATTTTAACTAACTCAAAATAAAAGAGTTATAGTCATTTATTATATTAGAAGAATAATTATTTTTTAACATTTTTTTAGGACAAAGAATATGTTTTTTGTATAAATTTGCGATGAATAAAAAAAGGATAGAGAATGACATTTGATAAAATCATAGACGACGGACGGTTGTGGGCGGTCAGATACGACAAAGACAAAGATAATGCTCTCCAAAAAGTTTTGTCGCAATGGAGTGATGCCCAATGGCTTGCAGAATTCTTTATGCAAAACATTGATGATTTAATTTCATACTTCAAAATAACAAATGTTGAAGATGCAATTTATCAGACGATGGAAGACAGAGACGAATTGTCTTGTATTATTATGGACATTTCGCCCAATGCAAATCTCGACCATTTTTTCCGTCCCCTTGACAACTTCCGCACAAGCGAAATGCTGTTGGGTAAGGAAAAAGGCAAACCACACCGCAGAAGTTGGCTACGATTATATGCCATAAAACTCAATGTCGGCATTTATATCATTACCGGCGGTGCCATCAAACTAACACGTACTATGCAAGAAAGAGAACATACTTTGCAGGAGTTATCAAAAATGGAAAAAGTCAGAAATTTTTTGATAAATGAAGGCGTTTTTGACGAAGATAGTTTTAACGAATATCAACAGGAGGCAGAACTATGACACGACAAGAAGCAATAACACGTTTGTCCCGTTATCAATCGGACTCACCTTCCGCGTGGCGCGGCGAGGAAGAAAAACGTCTGTCTGACAAGAAACAAGGTTGGCTGCAATATTCACGCAAAATAGCCATAAAAGTTGCTTTGGCGATGCAAAGTCAAAATATTTCGCATCAGGATTTGGCGCAACGAATCAAACGCCCCGTTTCATACGTTTCTAAACTATTGAAAGGAGAAATCAACTTTTCACTTGACGAAATATGTGAATTGGAAAACGCATTGAATATTGCCATTTTACAATATGAATTTGCATAACACTTGACCCAACAATGGCACTGCCAATCAACATAGACGACTTGCTGTACAAGCACAAGATAGAATCTGACCGGATTGAGTTCAAAAAAGGTTGGAATCCGGTGGCGATATACCATTCCATTTGTGCGTTTGCTAACGACCTCGACAACATCGGCGGCGGATACATCATCGTGGGCGTCGAAGAAGAAAACGGCGTTGCAAAACGTCCAGTCTGCGGAATCCCCGAAGCGTCGTTGGATAAGATTCAGCGCGAAATCCATCGTTACAATCAATTGATAGAACCATTTTATGCGCCGCGTCTGTCAGTGGAAGACGTTGACGGCAAAAAAATATTGGTGATTTGGGTGGCATCGGGCAACAACCGTCCATACTGCGTACCGGCAGACGTTACCGCCAAACAAAAAAAGCCGGTTTTCTACATCCGTTACGGCACGTCGTCGGTGGAGGCGAAGGGCGAGTTCCTCGACCAACTCCGCGATATGGCAAACCGCGTGCCTTTTGACGAGCGCGGCAACGAAAACATTTCCATCAAGGACATTTCAATCCTGTTGCTCAAAGATTATCTCATCAAAGCCGGAAGCCGACTTGCTGATGCTGACCTAACATCCAATCTACCAATGGTTTTGGAGCAGATGGATTTGTATGACGGCCCTGTTGAAAAACGCCTTATCAAAAACGTTGCGGCAATGATGTTCTCGGAAAATCCCGCCAAATTTTTCAAACAGACGCAGGTGGAGATTGTTGTTTTCCCCGACGGACGCGAAAAAAATCCCGACAACATCATCGAAATTCCGCCCATCAAAGGCCCTGTGCCAAAGATGATTGCCGATACGTTGGACTATCTGCGCATCAACGTTGTCAAAGAACGCATCACAAAGCCAGCCAACGACGCGAAGTCTATAAAATGCTTCAATTATCCGTATCAGGCGTTGGAAGAGGCTGTTGTTAATGCCCTTTATCACCGCAACTATCAAGAGCGCGAACCCGTAGAAATCACCATCGAACCCGACAAGATAAGCATTTTGAGTTATTCGGGACCCGATAGGTCGATAAGCATTCAGGCAATCCGCGAGGCAAAATCCCTGCGTTCGCGTCGTTACCGCAACCGTCGGTTAGGCGAGTTTCTCAAAGAACTTGGTCTTACCGAAGGCAGGGCAACAGGCATCCCTACAATTCAGAAAGTTTTGGCAGAAAACGGCTCACCAAAAGCCATCATCGAAACCGACGATTGCAGGCTGTTTTTCTTGATTGATATACTGTGCCATCAAGATTTTATTGGGGATGCACCAGTTGATGCACTAGTTAATGCACCAGTTAATGCACCAGTCAATGCACCAGTCGATGTCCAAGTCGATGTCATAGTTAATGTCATAGTTAATGTCATAGTTAATGTCATAGTCGATAATGAGGGTATACAACAAATTGCGATAAATTTGGTCAAAAAATGTCCTAAAAATATCCAAGAAATGTCCTTGTTATTCCCAACATACGTTCAATTTGTGGCATTGCTTGAAAAATTGGCAATATGCCTTTCAAGATGCCAAAACGAAATTTCAGGACAGGAAATGACAAGAGACATCGACCCAACAACTTACAGACAAAGGAAACGCAAATACTTGGATAAATTGTTGGAAATGAACTTGATACAAATGACTAACCCCGACAATCCGACAGCGCGCACGCAGCGTTATATTTGTACGGAGTTGGGCAGGGAGATAATTGGCAAATAATTTTACTATGACAGGCAGAATCCACTCCTTAGAATCTTTCGGCACGGTTGATGGGCCGGGAATACGGTTTGTAGTCTTCTTGCAAGGCTGCCCGATGCGGTGTATGTTTTGTCATAATCCTGATACGTGGGATGTCAACGCGCCCGTGCAGTACGAAATGTCGCCCACGGAACTCTATGACGAGGTAAAAAAATACAAAAACTTCATCAAAAAAGGCGGCGTAACAGTCTCCGGCGGCGAACCGTTGGTACAGGCGGAGTTTGTGGCGGAATTTTTCAAGATTTGCCAACAAAACGGCATACATACAGCCCTCGATACGTCGGGCGTCATCTTCAACGACAAAGCCCGCAAAGTATTGGATTTCACTGATTTGGTGTTGCTCGACATTAAGACCGTTGACGATACTCTGCACAAAACTTACACCGGACACACCCGCGACAACAATCATCATTTCCTCGAATACCTGCAATCCATCGGCAAGCCTGTTTGGATTCGCCACGTCGTTGTACCCGGCTACACATACGACGGCCGCCGACTAAAAGCCGTTGCCGATTACCTTTCGCAATATTCTGTAATACAACGCATTGAACTATTGCCATACCACACAAT
The DNA here is from genome assembly GCA_946409405.1 of uncultured Bacteroidales bacterium. Taxonomy (GTDB): domain Bacteria; phylum Bacteroidota; class Bacteroidia; order Bacteroidales; family UBA3824; genus UBA3824. Next base: position 12,413 of record CAMJWL010000055.1, on the reverse strand, counting down.
GGGTCGCTTCAAATACGAAAATCTCGGCATCAAATATCCGTTGGAAGGTGTAAAAGATTTGACGGATAAGGAATTGAAACACGCCCAAACGTTTTTCAACTAAATTCCTCCGCCACCCGTACCGCCGTGCCGTTGCAAGCAACCATAATCATACTATTCTTAGGGCCAATCGTGCCAAAATCGAAATTGATGCCAATGACGGCATTTGCGCCGAGGGATTCAGCACGTTTGCACATTTCGGCAATGGCGTCCTCCTTGCCTTCACGGACTACCTTTTCGTAAGAGCCGGAGCGTCCGCCGATAAAATCACGGATTTTGGCAAAAAAATCCTTGAAAGCATTTGCGCCGATGATTACCTCGCCGCTCACGATGCCAAGATATTCCACAATCCTCGCATCGGAAATATTGTTGGTGGTAGTTACAATCATAATATTTTTAAGTTTAATGTCCGAAACAAAAATAATCCATTTGCCCGAAACATACAAAATTTTTTCCATCACCTTGCGCATTTACGTATTTGCCATAAGTTTTACACTAAAACAACGCCATCGCGTTTGGCGAAAAACAATGGGCGACATACCTTTGTGCCGCAATACAAAAACATCACTAAATGGTACACATCAACGAAAATTTTGCACAACTTCCTGCGGGCTACCTGTTCACCGAAATAGGACGCAGAGTATCTGAATATCAGCGTCTTAATCCCGACGCACAAATCATCCGTATGGGCATTGGCGACGTTACATTGCCGTTGCCAAAAGCCTGCATCGAGGCTATGCACAACGCTGTCAACGAAATGGCAACCTCCGAAGGCTTCCGTGGGTATGGACCCGAACAGGGCTATGAATTTCTACAACAAAAAATCTCTCAATACGACTACAAGCCGTATGGCGTTGACATAGCCACAGACGAGATTTTTGTGAGCGACGGCGCAAAATCCGATACCGGCAACATTGGCGACATTCTCGGCATCAACAACAAAATAGCCGTCACCGACCCCGTATATCCGGTCTATGTGGATACCAACGTGATGGCGGGTCGCGCCGGAAATTTGCAGGCAGACGGCTGTTGGTCCAATATCGTATATATGCCCGTCAATGCCGAAAACGGTTTTGTGCCGGATTTGCCCAAGGAGGACGTTTCGGTGATTTATCTATGCTTTCCCAACAATCCCACCGGCACCACGCTCACCCGCTCGCAACTGAAAGTTTGGGTGGATTATGCGCTGGAACACAAGGCATTGATACTATTTGACGCAGCATACGAGGCGTTCATTACAGAGGCTGATGTGCCACATTCAATCTACGAAATCGATGGCGCAAAGAAAGTTGCAATCGAATTTCGCAGTTATTCCAAGACGGCGGGATTCACCGGCACGAGGTGTTCATATACCGTAGTGCCCAAAGAATGTGTGGCTTACGACAATAGCGGCAAGGCGTATGCGCTCAATAATTTTTGGCGTCGTCGTCAATGCACCAAATTCAACGGCACGCCTTACATCGTGCAGCGCGGCGCGGAAGCCATCTACACCGAGGAAGGGCAGCGTCAGGTAAAGGAGATTGTCAATTATTACCTCAACAACGCCAAAATAATCCGCAACTCCCTCGCAGACAAAGGCTTCACAGTATTTGGCGGCATCAATTCGCCATACGTTTGGGTGAAGACCGACGGCACTGATTCTTGGAAATTTTTCGATTATCTTCTCCATGAAAAACACATTGTAACCACTCCCGGCGTCGGCTTCGGACCCTCGGGCGAAGGTTACGTGCGCCTCACAGCCTTCAACACGTTGGAAAAGACGCAGGAGGCAATGGCGAGAATTTAAGCGTTAAAAAACTCACCCTCAAATACATACTCCGCCGGACCTGTCATCAGCACACGTCCGGTGGTTTTGTTCCATTCTATTACAAGGTCGCCACCAAGTAGATGCAACACTGCGCGGCGGTCGGTGTGTCCATTGACCACGGCGGCAACAAGTGTGGCGCAAGCACCAGTGCCACACGCCAAAGTTTCGCCCGCGCCACGTTCCCATACGCGCATACGAATTGTCTGACTGTCAACAATTTGCGCAAATTCTACATTGGTCTTTTGCGGGAAAGCGGTGATAAATTTCTCGATTTCGGGGCCTGACGTGTGTACGGGCGCATCGGCAGTGCTGTCGATAAAAATCACACAATGCGGATTGCCCATGCTAACCGACGTATATTGAAACCCGCCGGGGATTTTAACGGTGGAATCCAATATCTTAGGCTCGCCCATATCTACAGTAGCACTCTCCACCGAGCCATCTTGCCTGAGCGACACAGAAATCATTTTGACACCAGCCTTGGTTTGGAGCGCGAAATTTTGCGACTTTACAACACCATGTTCGTAGGCATATTTGGCAACACAACGGCTGGCATTGCCGCACATTTCAGCCTCCGAACCGTCAGAATTAAACATCCTCATCCTCACGTCGCAGCCATTGTCTGAAGGCATTATAAGCACTATGCCGTCGCCGCCAACTCCGAAATGACGGTCGCTCATCCTACGGGCGAGGTCGTGGATGTCGCCAAGGTTTTCTACGGGCATCTTGCAACAATCAATGTAAATATAATCGTTGCCCGCGCCATGCATCTTTATAAAAGGAATCTTCATTTTAAAATAACGTTTTTTTTGACGCTGCAAAATTACACTGCGCCGTCTGTCTGACAAAAAAGTAACTCAAACATTAAGAAAATATCTTATACAAAATACGTAAAACACTTTAATTAAGGGCAAAAAATGTATTTTATACAACCATTATTTGCCAAAACTTTTTAACTTTGCAACCGATAATCATCAAATCCATAACACATTAAATATCAAAAAGAGATGAAAAGAAAATTATTGACAGTCAGTCTGTTGGCGGCAACGATGCTGTGGGCTGGCTGCTCCGGCAACGGTACTCAATCAGCGCAAACCCAATCCTCCGCGTCCGTGGAAATGGGCTGCCCAAACCCCGTAATTTGGTCTGACGTGCCAGATATGTCGATGCTGCGCGTTGGCGACACGTACTACATGACGAGCACCACGATGCACCTCAATCCCGGCGTTCCCGTAATGCGTTCCAAAGACCTATCCAACTGGGAAATCGTAAGTTACTGCTACGACAAACTCGGCGACATGGACGAGACAATGCTCCTCAACGGCAAAAACACCTACGGCAAAGGCTCGTGGGCAAGTTGCATCCGCTACGTGGGCGGCAAGTTTGTAGTAAGCACCTTCGACCAAGTAACAGACAAGACCTACTTCTTCACCACCGACAATGTGGAGAGCGGCAAATGGGAGCGCAAGGAGTTTGCGCCGTCGCTGCACGACCACACTGTTGTATTTGAGGACGACGGCAAGGTCTATATGATCAATGGCAACGGCAAACTCTTTATCCGCGAACTCCTGCCCGACCTCAGCGGCGTGAAGCCCGACACCGAAAAGGTGCTAATCGAAAATGGCGGACAGCCCGCCGGCGACCAGTTGATGCTCAACGCCGAGGGTTCGCAAATGTTCAAAATCAACGGCAAATACTACCTGATAAACATCTGCTGGCCACGCGGCGGAATGCGCACCGTAGTCTGCCACCGCGCCGACAACCTCTTTGGTCCCTACGAAGGCAGGGTGGTTTTCCAAGACAAAGGCGTTGCGCAGGGCGGTCTTGTTGACACCCCCGACGGCCGCTGGTTTGCCTACCTCTTTGGCGACCGTGGCGGCGTGGGACGCATCCCGTTCATCGTACCCGTGGAGTGGAAGGACGGCTGGCCCGTGTTTGGTGTGGACGGCAAAGTGCCAGACACCCTCGCGCTGCCCAAGAGCAAGGGTTTGATTCCCGGCATTGTAGATAGCGACGATTTCAGCGGCGACCAGCCAAAACTCGTTTGGCAGTGGAACCACAACCCCGTCAATTCTCTTTGGTCGCTCTCTGAACGCCAAGGATTCCTCCGCTTGAAGACCGACCGCATTGACGAAATATTCACGCAGAGCCGCAATATGTTGACGCAAAGGACTTTTGGTCCCAAATGCAGCGGTTCTGTATGCCTCGACGCATCGCATCTCAACGATGGCGACATTGCCGGCATCGCCCTTCTGGCTGGTCAATACGCATACGTCGGCATCAAGAAGAATGGCAACAAAAACACGATAATAATGGTTGACAACATGCCCGAAGGCGAACCCGACAACAGTTGGCCTCCCAAGTCGGGCGTTGCTCACGAGGTAGAATCAGTGGATTTTGAGGGCGACGTAGTGTATCTGAAAGCGTCGTGCGACTTCTCCCGCATCCCCGACGACAGCATGATAGGCAGCCACGGCAAAGACGAGGCAGAACTCTATTACTCCACCGACGGCAAAGACTGGAAACACATCGGACACACCTTCAAGATGGTCTATAAACTCGACCACTTCATGGGACAGAGGTTCGCGCTCTTCTACTATTCAACAAAAAAAGCCGGCGGTTACGCCGACTTTGATTGGTATAAGGTAGAATAATTAGATTAATTACATTACCGTTTCATAACCTTGACGCTCTGCAAGATGTCGCCGGCATATACGCGCAATATGTATATGCCAGACGACAATCCGCTCATGTCAACTTCCTTGCCTGCACCTGTGAGCAATTGTTTGCCAGAAAGGGTGTAAAGCACGTACCTTACTGATTCTGTATCACTATCAATGGTTACAAAATCAGTAGTAGGATTGGGATAGACATTGACGGATGCGGACGTCGAGGTTTTTGTAATTTCAGACACAGGAGTCGGGTCGTCAGGATCAGGCTCTGGGTCGTCAGGTTCAGGTACTTCCGCAACGTATGTGTAGAGAGCCTGTTCCTTCAAGACCTCGCCATTGCTGTTGCGGTCGAAAGGCGTGGAATTAACAAACGTTACCAGCGTCTCCGCGCCGTCGCTGCTACGACCGTAAGACTGATTCTTTTTGAGTTCTGGAGCCTCATAATAATCTATGTAATTGGGTGTTCCGTCTATCATCTCGCCAAGATATACAGCGTTCTTTTTTTCTTCCTTCAATGTAAGTCCCAGATGCAATGCGCCAAGTTCGGGCTTGCCGTCGAGGAAAAATACAAGATGACCCTTGGCGGGGATGGTGGTAAGTTCGCTGTTGCCACCAGGGATTTGGTACTGATATTTTTCGTTCATCACGTAGAGACCCGCCATGTCGATTGGGGTGCTGTTGTCGTTATAAAACTCCACCCATGCAGGATAATGTCCAGTTTCGTCAGCCAATGCGCCCACGTTGCGCGGCATCACCTCGTTGACATAAATGCCCGTGGTGGCTGTGGTTCTTTCGGGGAGAATAACGGCGGGAGCGTCCTTGGTGTGAAGTTTCACATCTATATTGCCGTCGAAGTCGATGGAAATTTCGTCCTGGAATACACGGCTTTCGTTGCCGTCAGCCTTTACAACAAGCCAATAATCCACAGCCTTGCCTTCCGGAAGTTCGGCACTCAGTTTCAACGGGATGCCCGCGAAATACCTGCCGCTCACGTTAGCCGTTGTAGGACAGCCATTTATGGAGAATTTAACGTTATCGCAGTTGTCGGCAATTATATTAACGTCGTAACGGCTTGTGATAGAGAAATAATTTCTCAGATGCGTAGAGACATTCTTCGGACGCTGCTCAAACCAACTATTGAGACCGTTGATGTTGTTGTCCCAATTGGTGGGGCCGCCCCACCAACTCGTTACAAGCCAGTCGTACCATTTATGACCATGCACCATAAACTCGTCGCGGACAAGGTTCACCAGCGAGTCAGAAAATTCCTTGACCCTCGTATAATTGAAAGTATGGTCGATGTGATAGGAGAACCGCTGCAAGAATTTTGCCTTGAAGTCATCGTTTTCCAATAGTTTGCGCATCAGATGGTTGACACCATGCGAAAAACCCAGCGGCGACCCTTCGGCATATTCGTCGAGACAACGCTTCACAGAATTTTCGTCGGGCTGCTGACCTCCATACACGTTGCACGAATATTCTGTACCAAACAGAATCCAACGCCATTTGGTGTTTTTGCCACGGGCGCGCCACCATTTGATGTTGTTGTTTGGCCAGTCCCAATTGCCAACGTAAATCTGCGCAATCCAGTAGTCAACTAAATTGTTTACATCAATCTCCGCCGCCACCTTGTCGTAATTGGCTTGGTCGGCGAGGCTGTTTTTTTCCACAAAATCAATGAGTTCATTATAATCAGTGTCGTAGCCGTCGATGATGTCCACATGATTGCTGCCTTTGTATTCGAGAAGATCCACGAGGTCGCTCTCCACGCCGTAATTCTCCTCGGCAAAGTGGTCAGAAACTTTTTCGCGGATGTTGTGCATGCCGAGATACTCGCCATTGAGGAACACGGCTGCGGGTTGCAACGCCTGCACGTCCACATCCATGCTTCCGCTCGCCGCAACACCAGTAATCAAGGCGTCGCGCAGCATCGTGCCGCTAAAATCGTTGCCACCGTTGCGCAACACGATTGACTTGAACGCCGAAATGTCCTTCTTGTCAAAAAACTTGTACCTCAGCCTGTTGTCGCCGTACTGCTTGCGGGCGATGATGCGGAGCGACTTCATGGCGTTGCCACGGCTGCAAGTACCTGTAATCTTGACACCTGCATCCTGCGACACCTGCAATTTGTGGTTCTTATCAAAGTACTCAAAATGCACAGGACGCTCCCAGTCCTGATTCCAATTGACGGGATGATCCTGACATTTGCCGGCTACACCGTTTTTGCCCTCCACATAAATGCCGATGTAATCGTCGTAAAAATTCTTGCGGTCGGTGGAAAGCGACACCACGGGAAGAGTGATTTTGCGCTCGCTGATAAAATAGGTGGCGGTAGTTGCCGCGCTCGCCTTGTGCCCGCTACTGATGGCAATGGCACGGAGTACGGTATTTTTGCCAATGGAAACTGGCGAAGAATACCTCCACGACGTGGTGGTGGGCATGGAGCCGTTGGTGGTGTAATAGATAGTTGCCGAAGGGTCCGAACATGTGATTGTTATCTTCTGAGTGCCGGTGTAGAACCCCGCTTCCAACGAAAACTTAGGCATCTCACTCAATGCCTTAGCCACCTTGCCGTTCCTTTTGCCAGGCGAGGCAACATCAAAAATGCCCCACTCTTTCGCACCGTCGGTGAGCCGTCCGTAAGAATAGTCGTCGTGGATTTTGGGTGTTTTCAGTTGGTCGATGATGTCGCCGTCCGGATTGGAGAGAATCAAATCCTCGTCGCCGTCGCCAGAGAGTTTGAAACCGGCGTTGAGTCCACTGCCGATGCCGTTGCAAAGCACCACCACGTGTCCCTTAGGCTCCACCACAGCGTCGCAGTCGATGATATGTTTGCGAGGCTTTTTGGGGTTGTCAGAAAGGCCATAATCCTTCAAGTTGACAGCCTCAGCACCTGCATTATACAGTTCCACCCAATCGCTCACATACCCTTGGAACGCGAGAGTGTCGGACGCAGTGCATATTTCGTTAATCACAATCTGAGCATCAGCGGAATACGCCACCGCCGACAGCGCAGCCGCTACAATTATCTTTTTCATTTCTTAGTTTTATGTTATTGTAAATTTTTTGCAAAGTAACTAAAAATCAATGTTAGAAACAAATTCTTTTGCAACTTTAACCATTGTTATAATTTGAATCCAATCAAAAAAAGCCGCCGAAATTCCATTTAACTTCGGCGGCTTCACACACAATTAATTCACTAAATAAATAAACCCTAATTACTCCTTCTTATTTTCTTTCTTGGTTTTGGGTTCCTCGGCAGCGGCCTCCTTGTTTTTAATGAGGAAATCGTAGGCTATCGGGGAAGCGATGAATACAGATGAGTATGTACCAACAATAGTACCGAGCATCAAGGCAAACACGAATCCACGGATTACCTCGCCACCAAAGATGAAGATTACCAGCAATACGAAGAACGTGGTGAGAGAGGTGTTCACAGTACGCGAGAGCGTAGAACAGATGGCCTCGTTCATGTTTTGCTTGAGCGAGTTGCTCGGACGCAAGCCGATAAACTCACGCACACGGTCAAACACAACCACGGTATCGTTGATGGAATAACCCACAATAGTCAAAATTGCCGCGATGAAGGATTGGTCGATTTCCATGGAGAACGGCATCAGCGAACTAAACAGCGAGAACACGCCAAGCACGATGATGGTATCGTGTATCAACGCCGTAGTTGCGCCAAGACCATACTGCCAGTTCTTGAACCTTATCAAGATGTAAAGGAACATCACGATAAGCGAAATGATGATGGCAATAGAAGCCGACTGCTTGATGTCGTCTGCAATGGTGGGGCCTACCTTGGACGAAGATTGGAAACCGAAGTTCTCAACGCTGTCGTCGGTAGAGAGAACGGGAGTGCCATTGTTGATTACAAAACCTTGCAAGAACATATCGCGGGAGATGTTCTGAGTCTTGTAGAGCGACTTCAACTTGTCGTAGAGGATGGTCTGAACCTCAGAATCCACGCCGTCGCCCTCGTCGTTAATCTTGTACTTGGTGATGATTTTTACCTGATTCTCAGCACCAAAGGTCTTTACCTGCGGCTCGCTGCCAAAACTTTCGGAAAGCAACGACCTAACGTCGCCAGTATTAACCTTGTCGTCAAACTTAACTACGTATGTACGACCGCCCACGAAGTCAACGCCTTGGTCGAAGCCCTTGATAGCCATAGAAGCGATGCTGATAACAATCAACGCGCCCGAAATCATATAGAAAGTCTTCTTCTTGTCGAGGAAGTTAATCTTGACATTCTTGAGGAAGTATTCGTTCCAATTCTGCCAGAACTTGATGTCCTTGTTGTTTTCGAGCCTCCACTCAAAGAAGAGCCTCGTGATAAAGATGGCTGTTACCAAGGTGGTGATGATACCGATTACCAACGTGGTAGCAAAGCCTTGGATAGGACCATGACCGAAGATGTCAAGAATGATACCGGTCAAGAGCGTGGTGGTGTTACCGTCGAGGATTGCGGAGTAAGAATTGTTGTAACCCTCTTGGATGGCGAGTTTCAAGCCCTTGCCATTGTGGAGTTCCTCGCGGATACGCTCGAATATGATGACGTTGGCATCCACAGCCATACCCATCGTAAGCACGATACCGGCGATACCAGGGAGGGTCAACACTGCACCAAGGGACGAGAGTACGCCCATCAAGAAGAACACGTTGCAAATCAACGCGATAGCCGCAGCGACACCAGCCGTGTTGTAGAACAGAATCATGTAGAGAATCACAATCACAAACGCGCCTACAAACGACCAAAGACCTTGGCTGATAGTAGCCTGACCGAGCGAAGGACCTACGATTTCCTCCTCGATTACCTTGGCGGGAGCGGGAAGTTTACCAGATTTCAAGATGTTTGCCAAGTCCTTGGCCTCAGCAACGGTGAAGTTGCCGGTAATCTGCGAGTTGCCGCCGCTGATTTCGCTCTGGACGGTCGGGAAAGAATATACATAATTGTCGAGGACGATGGCCACCTGACGACCGATATTGTCCTTTGTGATGCGACCCCAAGTACGTGCGCCTTCGCCGTTCATGGTCATCGACACCATAGCCGCGCCACCCTTGCGCTCGTCAAACTCCTCGCGGGCGTCGGTTACAACGTCGCCGTTCAAGGGCGCCGTGCCGTCGCGGTTGGTTACTTTGATGGCAACGAGTTCGTAACTGCTCTCGTCCTGCTCCATCGGTTTTACGCACCAGTAGAATTTGAGGTCGCGGGGCAGAAGTTCCTTTACTTTGGGATTGTTGAGGTACTTGTTTACAGTAGCGGTGTCCTTATAATTGGCATAACCTACACCTGCGCCGCCGTACCACTGACCGTTTTGATCCACCATCGGGCGGAGTACGGCAAAGAGAGGATATTGATTTGCATACTGCTCGTCGCTTTGAGTGATAGCGGTGGAGTCGCTGTCGGAGAGGAGGTTGTCGTCGCCGCCGAGGAGCGATTTTGCAGTGTCGGCAACGTTTGCCTTTGCCGAATCAACAGCAACGGTAGTGTTGTTGTCAAAATCATAACCAGCGTCCTTCAACATCTTGATGCGCTGATTGGCACCCATAAGGCTGCTACCGATTTCGCGGTTGTCGTAAGTCTCCCAAAATTCGAGGTTTGCAGTACCTTTGAGGAGATTCTTTACACGCTCAGGATCTTTAACGCCAGGAAGTTCCACGAGGATGCGGCCGGTCTGACCCGAAAGTTGCTGGATATTGGGCTGTGTAACGCCAAAACGGTCGATACGGGTACGCAACACGTTGAAAGAGTTTGCGATAGCCGCCTCGCTCTCGTCGCGCAACACCTTGAGCACTTCCGCATTTGTGGAGTTGAAGTTTACTTTGCCTTTGAGGTTGTAATTGTTGAAGACGGACGCCAACTGACCGTTGGGAGCCACCTTCTCAAACGCTTTACCAAACAGCGTGATGAAGTCGTCCTGACTGTTTTTCTGACTTTCCTTGGCGAGGTTGAGAGCCTGCAAGTAAGTAGGATCCTGACTATGACCCGACAATGCGTTAATCACATCAGCCACAGATACTTCCAAGATGACGTTCATACCGCCTTTGAGGTCAAGACCGAAGTTGAGTTCGTTTTCAAGACACTCCTTGTAAGTGTATCCGAAATACACCTTCTCGTTACCGATAGAATCCAAATATTTGGCTTCCTTCTCAGGATTTCCGGCGGCATATTTCTCTGCATTAGACTTAACACGCGACGTTACCACCGAGAAAGACAGGTGGAACAGGCACGCCAAAGCCAACGCAATCGCCAAAACCCTAATTATTCCTTTATTTGACATTTGTTTTTGTTTATATTTTTATAACTATTTTGCAAACATTAATAATTTTAGCGGTTGCAAAGGTAATATTATTTTTTTAATCGCACAAAAGTTTTTTTATTTTGCATCAATAATTTTTATCAGATAGAGTTTTGGCCAGTTTTTTCCGGTTACAAACAGCCTGTCGCCCGCCGCATCGTAGGCGATTCCATTGAGCACGTCGGTGCTTGAGGAGCGCAGATTGCCGGGCAAAATTCCTTCCAAGTCGATGTAACTCAGAACTTTGCCTGTGTTGTAGTCTATCTCGGCGATGAGGTCGGTCTGATAGATGTTGGCAAGGAGACGACCGTTAACAATCTCGGTCTCGTTGAGCCGCTGCACCACTCCGAGATTGTCGCACACCTGTATTGTCTTGATGTTTGAGAACCCGTTTGGCTCCAAGAAATAGAGGTTTTCGCTGCCGGAGGTGAGTATCAGGGTATCTTTATTGAGAGCCGAAAGCCCCCACCCCTCTGTAGCAACGTTGAATTCCGACAGCCGCTCGAAGGTCTTTTTGTCATATACAAAGCCCTTGTGCGATGTCCAGGTCAACTGCATCAACTTGTCGCCCACCATAGCCAGTCCCTCGCCAAAATATTCGTCTTCGAGGTTGACGCTCTGCAACACGCTGCCGTTGTCTATCTTCACTTTGCGAAGCGACGACTTGCGGGTCAAACCCGTGGATTCGTAAAAACAGCCGTCCTCATACACCAATCCCTGCGTGTATGCCGCCACGTCGTGCGGATAGGTTGCCAACACCTTGTAACTCTTTTTCTTAGGCACAATGTCGGAGTACAACATCAATGTCTGCGAGGCGTATTCGCTCGTGCCACCGGGCAGACAGAATTGCACACTCACAGGCACACGTCCACAGCGGATATTTGCCGTTGCGATGCGGAATGAGGTTTCGCCCTTGGGGAGCGTGGCGATTTTTTTGCCGTCCACCTTTATAATAGTAGAATCGGCTGACACCGTGCCGTCGTCGGTGATGTCGAGGCTGTATTCGTCGCCCACCTTGCCAGTGGATTCGGGGTTAAGATTGATAATTTTTATCTCAAAGTGCTGTTTTGCAACAGGTTGAGTAGTGGTTGTTGCGCTTTGCGAGGAGGCCGTATTGCCGCCGCCCGACGTGCCACTGCCGCCACAAGATTGCAACGCAAACGGCAGGAGAGCCGTCATCAATATTGCATTTCGACGTATTATATTATAAAAAATGTTCATAAACTTTGTTTTATTATTTTCGACTGCAAAGATACACTTTATTTATAATAACAACGACGTTGTAGTGAAAAAAAAATTGAAATATTAATTTTATGTTAACTTCCTTATAATCAAAAAACTACATAACATACTTGCCAAAAAAATCACCCATTTCGTCAAAAAAATTTCGTTATTCATAACAATTAATTAATTTTGTAGTTTGTAATGATACACATCATCGTATGAACCACAACAGCATCAACCACGACGGACAAGTGGTGGAAATATCTGACAACAAAGTAGTTGCCGAAATTTTTGTGAGCGAGGCGTGCGGCACATGCCAAGCCAAAGGTCTGTGTCATACCAACGGCAAGCGTGTCCGCGTGGAGG
>CAMJWL010000054.1 GCA_946409405.1 uncultured Bacteroidales bacterium | reverse complement strand
TCCTAACTTGCCATTGCGTGGCGCATGAAGTCGGCGTTTTCAAGTTTTTCCTTGGCGAGGTCGAGCGTTACGGTAAATTCCTTGATGTTTTTGGACGGGATTTCGTACATGATGTCGAGCATGATGGTCTCGCAGATGGAACGGAGTCCACGCGCACCAAGTTTGAACTCCTCGGCAACGTCCACGATGTAGTCCAATACAGCCGGTTCAAATTCGAGTTTCACGCCGTCCATCTGGAACAGTTTTTTGTACTGACGGGTAATGGCGTTCTTAGGCTCGGTGAGGATGTTGCGCAGAGCTGTGCGGTCGAGCGGTTCGAGGTAGGTCAAGAGCGGCAGACGACCGATGATTTCGGGTATCAAGCCAAACGACTTCAAGTCGGCGGGCGTAATGTACTGCAACAAGTTGTCGCGATCCACTTGTCCGCTCTGACGTATGCTATTGAATCCAACCACCTCTGTATTAAGGCGTTGTGCTATCTTCTTCTCTATGCCGTCAAATGCTCCGCCGCAGATAAAGAGGATGTCTTTGGTGTCAACAGGCACCATCTTTTGGTCGGGGTGCTTGCGTCCACCGTTTGGCGGTACGTTGACGATGCTGCCTTCGAGGATTTTCAAAAGTCCCTGCTGGACGCCCTCGCCCGACACGTCGCGTGTGATGGAGGGGTTGTCGCCTTTGCGGGCTATCTTGTCGATTTCGTCCACGAAAACGATGCCACGCTCCGCCTTCTTGACGTCGAAGTCGCAGGCTTGGAGAAGTCGCGTGAGAAGGCTCTCCACGTCTTCGCCCACGTAGCCCGCCTCGGTGAGCACCGTTGCGTCCACGATGGTGAAAGGCACATTGAGCAACCTTGCTATCGTCTTTGCCATCAGGGTCTTGCCCGTGCCGGTACGACCCACCATTATAATATTAGACTTCTCAATCTCCACGTCGTCGGATTTGACGCGCTGACGAAGCCTCTTATAATGGTTATAGACGGCGACGCTAAGCGATTTTTTCGCCTGCTCCTGGCCGATGACGTATTGGTCGAGGAAAGCCTTGATTTCGTCCGGCTTGTAATCGAAATCCTCTTTTGTAGATACAGCGGGACCCTTGGTCTGCTTGCGCTGCTCCATGATGATGTCGTTGCACTGCTCCACACAATAGTTGCAGATGAACACCGACTCACCTTCTATCATAATCTCGGTCTCGGTCCTCGGTCGCCCGCAAAACGAGCATTTGCTAATAGACTGTTTTGACATGAGTTTTATAAATTTCTAATGTTTTTTCGCGGGGCAAAGATAATAAAAATAATTGGAAACAAAAAGTTTTTTATTGCACACTTTCCAACGCCCGATACCTTTCCCGCGACTCCACGGCATACACGCTGCCCGGATAGTCGGCGAGGATGCGCATATAATATTCCTTGGCGGCGACAACATCCGAAAGATGCTCCTCGGCAATTTTTGCATAATAATAACAAGCCTTGTCGGCGAGGATGTCGTAGGAATAGTCGTCGGCTACCTTCTTATAATAAACCGCCGCAGTGTCGTAATTGTGCTGTTTGGCATAAATCCGCGCCTTCATAAACAACGCCTCATCCACAAGCGGCGAAGTCTTGTACTCAGTAATGATGCTGTCGAGCGAAAGCAATGATTTTTGGAGTTGGTTTTGCTGACGGTACATATCTGCGCGGGCATAGATGCGGAGGTCGGGGCTCGACATTTGATTTTCTGAAATCAACGCCGTAGTGTCGCCGGGAACAGAATTTTCGCGCTCGGCATTGTCGGCAATCAAGAGCGAAAGTTCCATAGCATCGTTGGCAACGAGTTTTGTGGTGGCGGCTTTGAGGACGTCGAGTTGCGAGGCTGCCCACTTAAAATTGCCCGTGTAATACGCCACACGCGCCTTGCGGAATTTTGCCTCGTCGCCATACTCGTTTTGCTTGTTGTCGTTCTCAACTTTTGCGTAGGTCATCAGCGCGTCCCAAACATCGCCCTCGTAAAACTGAATGTCGCCGAGCTCGAGGTTGAGGTTTGCCTTGGTAGTATAATTGACGCCCTGAGCCTTCAACGCCCGCTCAATGATGGCTCGCGCACTGTCGGGCTTATTGAGATAATAAGTCTCAATGCGGGCGTAATTGCGGATTTCGGCGACGGTCTTGCTATTGTAACCAAACTCCTCAAAAGTGGCGGCATACTGCGCCTCCAAATATTTTATCTGCTCGATGTCGGTAATATCGCCGTTCTCTATCTGTTGGTACATCGATGTCAACGTGCCAAATGTCGCCCTCTGATGGAATTGACAATCCTTGCCCTTGCCCAAAACATATTTGTAGGCATCAGCCGCCGCCGCGTAGTCTTTGGACTGCAACGCTTGGTCGCCAATCGCTATCAACCGCTGACCCGATTCGCCGAGCCTCTTGTCCAACGCCTTAGCCTGCACGATTGCGCTCTTGAAGTTCTTTTTTTGTACCAACAACCAAATCATCATCTCCGAATAATGCGTGGACGGTTTCTGTTGGATGCGTTGCAGGAGCGTGGTACGGAGTATGTCGTAAAACTCGTCGTTGATGTCGTTGTTGATGTAATACTGATACATATTTTCAACGGTGAATATTTCCGAGGGATCCTTGTCAACGATGTCGAGACCCGTCTCCGCCATCATCTTGAAATTCCGCGAACTTGCATAGACAGAAAACAATTCGTTGCTGAAATCGTTGCCTGTGATTTCGCGCCCCTTCAAGAGTGTCTTCTCGGCATATTCGTTTTCGCTAAAAGTCAGGAATTGATTGGTAGCCGAGATGATGGTATTCCTATCGGCGCGCATCGTGGAGATAACGCCGTCGTACTCCGCCTGAGCCTTGTCGGGCTTTTGCTCCTGCTTATAGACGTAGCCAAGCACAATGCGATAACACGGGTCGTTTTTGGCGGCAGACGCCTGTTTCTTCGCCGCCTTCTCCGCCTTTTCGTACTGCTCCGTGCGCAGGAGACAATTGATATAATAATTGAAATACGACCGCGCCTTGCTCTGATTGAACAACTCCTCAAACAGATACGCCGCCTTGTCGTATTCGTGATTGTTGTAATAAGAATACGCAAGTTGCACATTGTCGTTGCTCTGCGGGAAGGCAACGGCAGCAACAATCATCATCAGAAGTATTAAAATTATCTTTTTCATAACAGGCACAAAGGTAAGAATAATTTGCGCAGAATAAGAATTTTTGTTACATATCCTTATATTTTTTTGTATGGTTCAATAGGTAACACGAAAAAATTTGCACATAACCAAAAATTCTCCTATTTTTGTAAACCAAAAAACTTACGAAAAATGAAACGAACCCTTATACTATTCACATTGCTATTGATGGCGACTGCCGCCATCGCCCAAAACTTCCCCGACACGCTCAGGGAGTTTCGCGGAGTGTGGGTGGCGACCACCAAACGCATCGACTATCCGCAGAAGGCGACCACCGATGCCAACACTTTGAAATCCAATTATATAACATTACTATCCCAATACAAAAACGCCGGATACAACGCCGTCGTATTCCAAGTGCGACCCGCCGCCGACGCATTCTTCAAGTCGCCGTATGAACCGTGGAGCGAGTGGCTCACCGGCAAACAGGGACGCGCTCCCGTGCCGGAGTTCGACCCGCTTACATTTATGGTGGAGCGCACCCACGCGCAGAAAATGGAGTTTCACGCTTGGTTCAACCCATTCCGCGCCGTGGCGACCACCCAGTACGCCGACGTCTGCGCCAACCACATCTCCAACACCAAACCCGAATGGTTTTTCTCGTATGGCGGCAGCAAATATTTTGACCCCGGCATCCCCGAAGTGCGCGAATATCTCATCAAGGTAATTGTCGATGTAGTAAAGCGTTACGACATCGACGGCGTACATTTCGACGATTATTTCTACCCCTACCCCGTGCAGGGCGACAACAAGAAATTCATCGAACTCCCCGACGACAAGACTTTCCAAAAATACAAAGGCAATTTCACCGACAAGGCGGCTTGGCGACGCAACAATGTCAACGTCTTCATCCGCGACTGCAACGCCGCCATCAAGAAAGAAAAGGCGTGGATAAAATTTGGCGTTGGTCCGGCGGGAGTTTGGCGCAACAAACGCGAAGACCCCGACGGCTCGGAGACCAATTCGCTCTCAGCCTACGACTATCTCTACGCCGACGTGCTCACGTGGCTCAAAAACGGTTGGATAGACTACGCCGCACCGCAGATATATTGGAACATCAACCATCAGTACAACCAATTTGAAAAATGTGTACGTTGGTGGGACAATCACGCCTACGGTCGCAACATCTACATCGGACTCGGCGCATACAACCAAGAAAACGGCGGTGCCAACGGTTGGAACGACCCAAACGAAATCCCCAACCAAATCAACATCACCCGCAAATATCCCAACGTGCAGGGAATCATCACCTACCGCAGCACCACCATCACCAAAAACCCGTTGAATATGGTGACGTTGGTAAAACAAAAATGTTTTAATCGCGACGTGATGATGCCCCGTATGCCGTGGCTCGAAAACAGCCCCAACAGCCCCGAAGCCACCATCATCAAGGCTCCGCGCCAGTACGTTGTGCATTGGACAGACGAAAAGCAACGCGCACTGCCCGCCGACGACAAACCAGTATTCTACGCCATCTACCGCGTCAAGGGCAAGAATCCCGACTTTGTACCGTCGCAAAAGAATTTCCTGAAATTCACCGACAACTGCGACCTCCGTCTCTTCCACAAGGGCAAGGCTTGGTTCCGCAAAAAATTCTACACTTACAAGATAACATCCTTCAACCGTTACCACGTAGAGAGCGCACCAAGCAAGGCAATTATCATCAAATACAGCAAAAAAGACCGCGTAGAATAACAATGGATATAACAATTTATACTGACGGCGCGTCGCGTGGCAACCCCGGACCGGGCGGCTACGGCGTAGTGCTAATGAGCGGACCTTACAGGCGCGAGATTGCCGAAGGTTTCCGCAAGACCACCAACAACCGTATGGAACTTCTCGCGGTAATTGTTGGGCTCGAAGCGTTGAAAAGACCGGGAATGAATGTTACCATCTATTCCGACTCGCGCTATGTAGTTGACAGCGTGGAAAAAGGATGGGTGTGGGGATGGCTGCGCAAAGGTTTTTCGGGCAAGAAAAACCCCGACCTTTGGCGGCGATTTTTGGACATTTACCGTCAGCACACTGTAAAATTCATTTGGATCAAAGGACACAACGACACCCCCGAAAACGAGCGTTGCGACCGTATGGCAGTGGCTGCGGCATTAGATGTCAAGAATTTGAAAGTGGATGAGGCGTTTGAGAATGAGGCAGCGGAAAATACGACACTGTTGTAAAACATTTGGTATGTCCCTTGCAAAAACCAAAACTCCTTATTATATTTGCACGACAAAAAAAATGAAACGCTATGGTAAATTTTCCGCTTGGCATACAGAGTTTTGAGAAATTGAGACAAGGCGGTTTTGTATATGTTGACAAGACCGATTATATATATAATCTCGCTTATAGTGGCAGGTCTTATTTTCTCGCCCGTCCGCGCAGGTTTGGCAAAAGCCTGTTGTGCAATACTTTGCGCGCATTTTTTGAGGGCAAGAAGAACCTTTTTGAAGGTCTCAAAATCTATGAAATGGAGAAGGATTGGATAGCGTATCCTATCCTCTACCTCGATTTTGTAAGCGGCGACTACAAGACTGGGCCGTGGACGCTAATCAATAAAATCAGCGTCGCATTGAAAAACTATGAGGATAGCAATGGAATCCAATTTGAAGAAAGCCTCATCCAAGCCCCAATCGACCAAATGGACGAGTATGACAAAAAAGATCCATTAAAAAGGGCGAGTCGTGAACTTTCATTTCGTTTGGAATATGACTTGCGAGCCGTCTATAACAAGACCGGCTTGCCAACCGCGATACTTGTGGATGAATACGACAACCCGCTGATACAGAGCGTTAATCTCGAAACAGACAAGGCCATCTACCGTGGTTTTTTCACGGTGCTAAAATCCGCCGACCGTTTTATCCGCTTTGTGTTCTTGACGGGCGTTACCAAATTTGCCAAGACAACTATTTTCAGCGGCAACAACCAACCCGAAGACATATCGCTCGACGCCAATTTTTCGGCGTTATGCGGCATCACGCACGAGGAGTTGCTGACGTATTTCAAGGAGGAAATACAGGCCTTTGCCAATCAGGAAGAATTAACTTTTGACGAAATGGTAGCCAAACTGAAAAAATGGTACGACTGCTACCTTTTTCACGAGCGGGGCGAAAAAGTATTGAATCCCGTAAGCCTTTTTAACGCATTGAAAAAGAAGGACTTTCAAAGTTTTTGGTATGGAACAGGGACACCGACAATCCTGATGCAGCGGATTAAAAACTCCTATTTTGACATCAAAACGCTCAAAACCGATGTCGAATATGGCAAAGACGAACTCAAAGATTACAAAGATGATGATCTTAGTGACCTTGTGCCATTGCTGTATTATACGGGTTATCTGACTATCAAATCGTTTATAAAGGACGAGCGTGTGTACATCCTCGGCTTCCCGAATTACGAAGTGGAAAGAAGTTTCTTCAATTCGCTCGCAAGGGAGTTTTATGGTGCGCCCGACGGTCCAACCGGATTCAAATATTCCAAGTTTCTTGCCGACTTCCGCGCCGGCGACATCGAGAGCGTCATTGAGCGTCTAAAATGCCTGTACAGTGCGCTTCCATACGCCAATGATAAAAATCTCAAATTGGTGGAGCGCGATTTTCAGAATGTCATCTATTTGGTATTCAGCATTTTGGGCGAATACATTGTCAGCGAGCCTCACTTCTCCAAAGGCCGCGCCGACAGCATCCTCATCAACAATGATTACGTCTATATTTTTGAATTTAAAATAGACCAAGACGCTCAGACCGCACTCAACCAAATCAATGCAAAAAAATATGCAGACCGTTTCAAGATGGATGGCAAGAAAATCGTCAAGGTTGGCGTAAGTTTTTCGAGCGAGGAGAAGAACATTATGGATTGGATGGCAGAGGAGGAGTAACATCTTCGATGCCGAACCTCTCTTCCTGCTCGGCGGCAATTCTATAACCATTCCCCTCCTTCTCCCAATCATCATATCCAAAAGAGACCGTTGAATCAAAATCATCGTCGAAATCTACACCTGAAACATCGCCAATCTTGACCGCCTCTCCCCTATTGGTAAGGTAATGCAACGTATTGAGCAACCGCGCTATGGTCAGTTCTGCATCGGCTTTGCGTTTCAATTGACACTCCCAAACCACCAACGCCGTCCATCCGTGCTGTTTATAAAGGTCGAGGACACGGACATCGCGTGCGCGATTGCGGTCTATCTTCTTTTGCCAAAAGTCAACGTTGCTTTTGGGCAGATGGTACATTTCGCAATTCTCGTGTCCGTGCCAAAAACAGCCGTTGACAAATATCGCCAAGCCATATTTCTTGATGGAAATATCGGGACTGCCGGGCAAATCCTTGTTGCCAACACGAAACCTGTATCCGGCGGCGTGCAAGGCTCGCCGGACACACATTTCGGGTTTGGTGTCGCGACTATGGATTTGCGACATCACAAATGACCGCTTTTTTGTGGTGAAAACGTCCATATTACTGCGCCCATTCTGCGCCTTCGGGAGTGCGTCGCCAAGCAAAATAGCCGTCGAGCACCTTCATTGCTTCAAGGCTCGGCGTCTTGCCTTCGTGCGGCGTGGGACCCGTCAGGTACATATAAGTTTGGTTTTCGTTGGTGAACTGAGGCCAATTGGGGAGGCCGTCGCCGTTGGGGTCGCCGGTCTTGGCAAAATTAGTCCAATACTTGCCAATAGCCTTGGAGAGCGCGATGTCGCTGTCGCCCTGATTGATGTGTTGGAACACAAAATTGACATCCTGACCGTGGTACGAACCTTCGGCATTGGCGGGCGGTTGGTCAAAATAATAGATATAGACCTTGCTCTTGCCTACCTTCGACTGCAACGACGCCCAAGCCCAAGTCTGCCAACCAAATGCAGCGTCGCGCATAAGGTCGCGGGCGGTTTTGTTGAGTACCTTTTCCTCGCCGAGCGGATAGGCGGCAAGCAACGCATCTGCAAATTTGCCATAACGGTTTTTAACAATGTTGGGATGGTTTTCGTAATTGTCGCCCCAAGAGAAACTGCCGCCCTCGTCAGAATTGTAGCCTACAAGGATGTCAACATCGTTGAAGTCGCCCTTTTCGTAGAGTTTGTATTGGTCGTCTTTGATGACATAACCATCTACAATGGGCCACGCGCCAAATCCCGACATATCTTTGCCTGCAAATTTAGTTGCGTCCATTGCGCGGAGGTCGGCAAGAGTGGATGCGCCGAGTTTTTGGGCGATTGTCGCGCCGTCCTGCTCAGCCATTGCGAGAGTCTTCATATTTTCGCCGGGGTAAGTGGTCTTGCGGGTGGGACCAAACGAGCCGCCACTCTGCGAAATCGCCCTTTGGAACAGTCCCTTAGCCAACGGCGACGCGCAAAGCATACTTACCGAAATGCCGCCCGCGCTTTCGCCAAAAATGGTTACGTTGTTGGGGTCGCCGCCAAAATTGGCAATGTTGTTTTTCACCCATTTGAGACCGGCGATTTGGTCGAGGATGCCGTAGTTGCCGCTCACGTGCTGCGGGTTTTCGGCGGAGAGTTCGGGCAACGAGAGGAAGCCAAGGTTGCCGACGCGGTATGTGATGGACACCACCACAACGCCGTTCCTCGACAGGATTTCGCCGTCGTGGCTTGGGTCGGCGGTAGAACCAAACGAAAATCCGCCGCCATATATCCACACCATCACAGGCATTTTGGCGTCGGCAGTTTTGGCGGGCGACCAAACATTTAGGTACAGGCAATCCTCGCTAAAATTGGCGGGGTTGGCGTCGCCTTGGATTGGACCTTTGGCAAATTCTGTGGTCTTCTTGACATCGGTCCACGGCGTGGCGGGCTGCGGTGCTTTCCACCTCAGGTCGCCAACAGGCGGCGCGGCAAAGGGGATGCCCTTGAAGATTTTTAGACTGTCTTTCTCGTAGCCCTCCACCTTGCCATATTCAGTGGCAACAATGGTGGTAAGCGGAGTGTTGGAGGCGGGCTGATTGCCGGTGCAGGCTGCCAACATCGCCACCAACGCAAATAAGAAAATAGTAATTCTGCGCATAATAATTGTAGTTTTTTTATGTTGTTGTCTTTGGGCTGCAAATAAACAAAAAAAAAGACACAGATGCAAAAAAAAAGTAACATCATTCACTTTTTTCAAAAAAATTACACTATCTTTGCAGTCAAATAAAAAAACGAAAACTATGGCAGTAAAAATATTAAGTGTTGACGACGAGGCAGACCTCGAATCACTTTTAACCCAGTATTTCCGCAGAAAAATCCGCAAGGGCGAATACGAATTCTTCTTTGCGCACAATGGATTGGAGGCATTGATGGTGCTATCCAAGAATCCCGACATCGAGATTATCCTCTCAGACATCAATATGCCAGAGATGGACGGACTCACTCTGTTGGCAAAAATCAACGAGATGCGCAACCCCGCGCTCAAATGCGTAATGGTGAGCGCATACGGCGACATGGGCAACATCCGCCAGGCTATGAACAGCGGCGCATTCGACTTTGCCACCAAGCCAATCGACCTTGATGACCTTAGTGCTACCATCGAAAAGGCAATCGAACAAAACAAGTACATCCACTCCGCCCAGCAGGAACATTCGCAACTCGAAAACCTCAAAAGCGACCTCAGCATCGCGAGCGAGATCCAGCAAGCAATCCTGCCAAGAGTATTTCCTCCGTTCCCCGATTATTGCCAATACTTGGACATTGCCGCATCAATGACCGCCGCAAAGGACGTTGGCGGCGACTTCTACGACTTCTTCCAACTCGACAACGACCGCATCGGTTTCCTCATAGCCGACGTTTGCGGCAAGGGCATCCCGGCATCAATCTTCATGGCGGTAAGCCGCACCGTGATACGCACCACCGGTCTCAGGGGCATTCCGCCGGCAGAAGTAATCGACACCGCCAACAAACTCATCGCCGCAGATTCTGTCGATTGCATGTTTGTAACCGTATTCTACGGCACTTACAACGTCAAGACCGGCGAGGTAATCTACTGCAATGCAGGACACAACCCGCCGCACGTATTAAAATCGAGTTGTACAGTAGAAATACTGCCCAAATCAAAGAGCATGGTTGTAGGAGCTATGGAAATAGCCAAATACAAGGAAGACCGCCTTCAACTGGAAAAAGGCGATTCGCTCGTGATGTTCACCGACGGCGTTACAGAAGCAATGAACCCCGAAAGAGAGGAGTTTGGCACCGACCGCCTCAACGAATCCCTCAAAGACGTTGCCTACCGCTCGTGCGCCGAAATCATCGAGACCGTAAAGGACGACATCAAGGATTTCGCCAACGGAGCAGAACAGAGCGACGACATCACCATGCTCGTAATCAAGCGTCTGCAATAGAATAGAGTGATTGTTGCCAACCACTGCACACATTATCTTATATATTAAAAAGGTGTCCACAACTGCCCATGAGCCTCAAAAACGTCATAATAGCATCACTTGCAGTTCTACTGACAGGTTCGTTGGTAGCGGCGCACTATGCCACCAAAGACAAGGACGCCCGCATCAACGAACTTGAAAACGAACTTGCCGAACTCAAAAAACTCGCAAACCGAAGCACCATCGACAAGATAATCTCCCAGCAACTCGAACAGATAGCGTTTGACCAAGAGAAAATATCCGATGAAAGAAGGCGCGAGGCAGAATTGCAGTCGGCATTGGCGCGGCAGAAGACCCAGGAAGCGGAGGCAGAACGCAAAAGAGCAGAAATCGCAAAAAACGAAGCCATCGAAAGCGAAAAAAACGCACGCCAAGCACAAGAAAACGCCGAAAAGCAACGCCAAATAGCCGAGGAAAACCAAAGGAAGGCAGAGTATTCAAAAAGCGTGGTTGACACGCTGAGTTTCGTAGGGCTTGGACGCTCATTGGCATCGCTCTCGTCCACACAATACATCGCGGGCGCCAAGGAAACCGCAGCGCAACTCGCGGCGGCGGCTTGCTATTTCACCAGCAAATACAAGGGCAGTTTCTACGACCAGTCGGTACTTGGCGCGATGCTGCTGTCGGGCGGCGGCACACGCGACATCGCCCTGTGCCAAGGGGCGATACACGCCGCAGAATACATGCCAGACGGCAACCTCATCGCCGTAAGCACATACGGCGAGATATACCGGTACAGACACAACGACACCACGCGACTATTCAGCGACAAGGCGTACAATTTCAGGGACTTGAAAATAACGGACGACGGCACCGGATACGCACTTAGTTTTTCCGGCGACATCATCGTGATACGCGATTACAAGTGCCACGCCGTCAACCTTGGCGACATGCGACGTACATTCCGCCTCAGCCGCCTCAACGACGGCAACCTGCTCGTGGCAGCCGGCAACACCATCGGCGTATTCGACACCAAAAGCGAGTCTATCACCAAGACCATCAACTGTCCCGGCGATATATCGTGCATCACCAAAAACAAAGTGTTCGACACCAACGGCAAAATGTACGAACTCGACAACAACTTTCAACTGATACCCAAACAACTGCCTTTTAACGGCATAGTTACCGCCTACGCGGAAACCGACGACCACAAATACGCCGCATACGGCACCAAAAACGGCACAATATTCTACACCCACCCCAAGGGCGTGATAGAATTTGCCGGACACCGCTCACAGATTTCGGATCTATGCCTTGCAAGGCCGGGACTATTCTCGGCGAGCCTCGACAAGACCGTAAAACTATGGACCACCAGCGAAGGCACAAAAGAGCCGATAGACGTCTATTCGTCGTCCAAATGGGTGATGTGCCTCGCCATCAACCAGGAGGCGCAGCGCATTGTAAGCGGCGACGCAAGCGGCGCACTCACCATCTGCACATACTCCATCAGCGAAATGAAGTCAACCTTGAAAAAAACACTCAAACGAGACTTCAA
This sequence comes from uncultured Bacteroidales bacterium, assembly GCA_946409405.1. GTDB lineage: Bacteria > Bacteroidota > Bacteroidia > Bacteroidales > UBA3824 > UBA3824. The sequence goes on along the minus strand of CAMJWL010000054.1, from coordinate 8,032 downwards.
CGAGTTAGAATGGAACTATTACATCGGAAAAAACATTCCGTACACATCAATTATAGACAAATTATGAAAAGATTAATCACTACGGCATGTTTTATATTGTTCACGCTTACAACTTGGGCGCAAGGCATACCTTTCGTCACGAGTTTTGACGGAAACTACTACAATGCCCACAACCGCAACTTCGACATCACGATTGACAGCACCGGCACTGTCTGGATTGCCAACTTTGAAGGCCTGTTGTATTACGACAACGCCACATGGCGCATCGTGCATACGCCGGGGTTCGCCAGGGTTACAGTAACATACACCGACGATGAAGGCACAATCTGGGTGGGCGGCTACAACTATTGCGGCAAGGTACAGTACGCCAGCAATGGCGAACCATACCTCAAGCAGATAGCGGGCAAAGACCTTTACGAAGGCGAAGTGCAGGACATTTACGAAAAAGACGGACGGCTCAAAGTGCTTATAAACAACGGCAACGTATGCTTCATAGAAAATGATTCGTTGATTTTAGAGCGCAACGTAGGCAGATTCAACACAGGTCTCAACGACATCGTGGACATCGACGAACTGGAACTTCACAACCGGATTCGCATCAAAGACAGCCTCACACAGACCATACCATTAAGCAGCAAATACGCCGCCTCCATCATCAAGGGCTATGGCATAGACATCACCGACCGCGCTTCAAACCGCCACCTATACTACCTCAACGAAGACAACGGCATCAACACCAACAACGTGGCTATCCTGGCGTACAACAATAAGGGAATCCTGTGGGGCACAAGCGACAAAGACGTATTTGCAGCGCAGATGCCGTCGCCATACACCTACTTCACTCCCAAAAACGGACTTATCGGCACGGTGCAGGCCATAGACGAATATGAGGGCAAAATCTACGCCGGAACGCATACTGGTCTCTTTGTACTCGACGGTGAAAAATTTGTGCGACTGCCAAAATTCAAAAACGGATGCTGGGCATTACAGAAGGTAGGCAACGAATTGCTGTGCGCCACCTCCGACGGTGTTTATACGCTATCGGGACAACAATTGTCCAAGACCGCCACATTCTCCTTAATCAAGATAGACGACAATTCGTTCTACGCCGGATGCATCGACGGCGTGTATTACTTCAAAATAAAAGAAAAATTTGTCACCAACATCTGCCGCCAAGAAAAGGTGATGAAGATGGTAAAGGACAAGGAAGGCACATACTGGTTTCAGAGCCTTAACGGACAGATATGGTATCTCCGCGCCAACTCGCAGCAGCCGGAGCCTTTTGATCAGAGAGACAACGACCAGGCATCCGTATCAATAGCCGACGGCAAGGCAGTGATTGTAATGGCGGGCGCGTCAAAACCTTTCGAGTTCCCCATGTTTTCGCACTACGACTTCGACGGAATCGCATGGCTCACCGACAATGCGGGACAGAACCTCTACCGCTGGCGCGACGGCAAGCGTCTCGACGACCGAATCGCCATCCTCCGCCCTGTCAAAGACCTTACAATCAAGTGTTTCTTCAAAAAAGACGGCAAAATATGGCTCGGCTCAGACAACGGCATCACCATCATCGACCTCCGCGCCGAAAACCCGCACTTCAACCCCAACCCGACCGTAAAAATACGAACCATAACCGCCGCCGACAGCGTTGTATGGGGCGGATTCGGCAAAATGCCTGATAATATCGGCGAATTTGAATCAGACGTAAAGACCTTCAAGTTTACCTATTCGCTCGACAACCCCAACATACTCCTCAGCCGACAGACTTTCCGCTACCGCATCAACAACGCGGCATGGAGCAACTGGGAAGACAACATCGAAGCAGCGTTCCTCAACCTCCACTACGGCAAATACACATTCGAGGTACAGGGCATGACAGAATACGGCATCCTGTCGAATATCAGCAGCGTAAGTTTCAGCATCAAATACCCGTTCTACATGCGCTGGTACGCCATGATATTCTACGCGCTCATCTTGCTGCTGCTCATATACATATTCATAAGGCACAGAATCAACAAGTTGAAACAGGACAAGATAAACCTCGAAAACATAGTAAGGGAGCGCACTGCGGAAATCGAAAAACAGAGAGACGAAATCCAGCAAAAATCCGAAACGCTCGAAGCAACCCTCACCGAACTTTCCAACACGCAGGACGAACTTATCCGCCAGGAAAAGATGGCCACCGTCGGCAAACTGACACAGGGCCTCATCGACCGCATCCTCAACCCATTAAACTACATCAACAACTTCTCCAAACTGTCGATAGGACTTGTGGGCGACATCTCCGCAAATATCGACGACGACAAGGACAAGATGGACGAAGAAAACTACGAAGATACCATAGACGTACTCGAAATGCTCAAAGGCAACCTCCAGAAAGTGGCAGAACACGGACTCAGCACCACCCGCACCCTCAAAGCGATGGAGGAAATGCTCAAAGACCGCACCGGCGGCATGGTACCCACCGACATCAAGGCCATCCTCCACAAAAACAGGGAGGTAGTAAGCAAATACCACGAAACCTGCATCGCACAATATGGCATCAAGGTAAACATATCGCTGCCAGAATGTAGCATGCCAATAGAAGGCAACCCCGAACTGCTTTCAAAGACCTTCATGAGCATCATCAACAACGGCTTCTACGCCGTGGTAAAGAAGGCGGAACGCGCCAAATACGAACCGCAAATATCCATCGCCGCCACCGTAGAGGGCAATAAGTACATCATCAAGTTCTACGACAACGGCATCGGCATAGAAGACACGATTATCGACAAGGTATTCGACCCCTTCTTCACCACCAAGCCCACAGGCGAAGCCTCGGGCGTAGGCCTGTACCTGAGCCGAGAGATTGTACAAAACCACCACGGAGACATCTCCGTAAAATCAGAAAAAAACCAGTACACGGAGTTCAAGGTGGTGTTCACCGTAGATAATTTTGAAAAACAATAAACGCTATATATTATGGACAACATGGAAGACGTGCAATATTACAAGGAGCAACTCAAACGGCAGGAAAAACTCGCCTCGCTCGGCCTGCTAAGCGCGGGCATCGCCCACGAGGTGCAGAACCCGCTCAACTTCGTAATCAATTTCAGCAAGACTTCGCAAAAAATAATAAGCGAAATCAACGAAATTATCGAAGGAAACTGCGACAAAATACCCGACGAAGACCGCGAAGACATCGTGGCATCGTCCGAAGACCTGCGCTCAAACCTCGAAAAAATACTCTCCCACGCCGAACGCGCCGTCAACATCGTGAGGGACATCCTGCAAATGTCGCGAGGCAAGGAAAACGAAATGCTCCCCACCGACATCTGCCGCATCGTAAAGGAATACGTGTGGCTGTCGTACCACGCCATGAGAGCCAACCTCAAAAACTTCAACATCTCCATCAAAGAGCAATACGCTGAAGGCGCACCCATCGTCAAGGTGATACCGCAAGACCTCTCGCGGGCGGTACTCAACCTGATGAACAACGCATGCTACGCCGTATGGAGCAGACAGCAGACAGCCCCAAGCGACTACCAGCCCGAAATCTCCGTGAACGTAACATTCTCCGACACACATTTTACCATAATAATAGCAGACAACGGCACCGGAATGTCCGACGAAGTAAAACAAAAACTCTACGACAACTTCTTCACCACCAAGCCCGCCGGGCAAGGCACCGGACTCGGCATGTCAATCACACGCGAAATCGTGGAAACCAAACACAAAGGCCGCCTCTCATTCGACTCCACCGAGGGCAAAGGCACGTGTTTTACAATAGAGATTCCGATTACAAAATAGCACGGCATCACTATGCTGAAAAAAATAGCAATATCCGTAATACTGGCATTGTGGACATCCACCATCGCCGCCCAAAGCGACACTCTCCGCCTCCAATACGACCAGGCGGAACAATTCTACGACATTGGACGGACTAACGACGCATTGAGGCTGCTGGAAAAAAACATCGACCGTTTTTCGCCCGAACTCAAAGTAAGCGCGCTGCGCCTATGCGCTCTATGCTACCTGGCATCCTACGACGAAGACAACGCCCTCAACTACGCCAAGAAACTACTCGAAGAAAAACCAGGGTACGCATCCATGCAAGACCCATCAAGATTCAAGGAACTCATCGAAGAACTCCAAAACGGACGCGATGTCACCATCACCACAGCATCATCAAGCAGCGAGACACTGGAAGAGGCTCCTGTGCCTGTTACCCTCATCACCGAGGAGATGATCAAAGCCTGCGGAGCGCAGACCGTGCAAGACGCGCTCATTGCATACGTGCCAGGCATTTCTGTAATAGAAAACAACGGCGTGATGAGTTTTGCCTACCGTGGCATATACGGCGCAAGCCAGGAAAAAATGCTGATAATGCTCAATGGCGTCAGGTTCAATAGCTACGCATCCAACCTCGGACTCGTGGACTATTCCATAAGCATCGAAAAAATCAAGCAGATAGAAGTGCTCCGCGGCCCGGCATCCTCCCTGTACGGCGATGTCGCGCTCACCGGCGTTGTCAACATCATCACAAAAAGCGGACGCGACGTGGACGGCGTGGAAATAAACGCCGGCGCAGGCAACTACGGACAGGCAAAAGGCGGCGTGCTATTCGGCAAACACCTCTACGACTTCGACATCCTCTCCTGGGGCGCAATATACCGCAGCGACGGCGAAAAGGGCAAAGGCGTCGTGGCCAACGATACCGCATCCGAATCATATTCCGACGACTACACCTACGCCGACAATATTCTGATAGGCTCTTTTAACCACAACCCATCATACGACTTCGGCATCAGCCTCAAATACAAGGACTTGTCGCTATTGTACATGTGCAACTCCTCCAAAACCGTAAACCCTCAAATCAAAGACGAAAAGGAAGATTATTTTGCCCCGTATTCGTACTGGCAATACAAGTCGATACACGGCAACATGCCCGGCGCAGCATACACCACGCGCAACGCAAAAGCCGCCTACGACAAAAACATCGGTCATTGGGACATCTCGGCATCATTCTCCTTCAACAGGGAAAAAATGTCCAAATATTTTGTCAAATTCGAAGGGCGGCGCAACGACTCATTGTTCCAATCGGCAACCTTTACCGAATGGGAAGACCTCTGCTACACCGCATCAGCCCGCATATCGTACAATTACGGAAGCAAACAAAACGGCGGAACAATAGTACTTGGCGCGGACATGAGCACATTCAAAATGCTGTATGAAAACATTCTCGGAATCACCAACAACAAGGATTCTGTACTCGAATCAGAAGCACCATACGGCCTCACCAACAAGGAATTCAAAAACGACTTCCTCATGCAGCTCAAGCACCGCTTCGGCAAATTTATCATCAATTCGGGTCTGAGGGTGGATTACAAAAGGCACGGCAAATTAATACCAATATTGCTCGCCGGCATCGATGATGCCTCAGAAGGATTAATCGAAATATTAAACTTAGTTTATCCCGGGGTTGGCAGGCAAATAGAACTCATGGATTCGCTCAACAATCACAGGACAATCGCAGAACTGTCTCCACGCATATCTCTGATATACATGCTCCCCCGGCTCAACTTCAAAATCAACTATTCTAAATCATTTGTGGACGCACCATACCTTTACCGCGCCAGCGGACTTCAGTTGTTATATTTGGACAAAGAACTCGCCCCAGAAACCGCCCAGTCGTTCCAGCTGACGATAGCGGGCAAAGACTTTGTAAAAAACCTCAGCACCGAAATCAATTTCTTTAACAACAGATACACCAACCTCATAACGAAAGAAAGTATATTGTTTGTAAATTGGAACGTATCAATGTCGGGCGCAGAAGCGGTGGTATCGTACAAGAAAAACAAACTATCGGTTACTGCCAACGCCATTGCACAAAGAGTAACACATTTCAAAGCCAAGGAGGAGCACATGAGCGAAATAGCATTGTCGGTAGAGGAGGGCATGCCCGAAAAATATTATCACAACGAGACCCACGGACACTACATCTACAACGTGCCTAACGTGATGGCAAACGTCACATTAGGCTACTCCTTTTGGCCCTGGATGAGGGCAAACGCCAACATATACTACACGGGCAAGCAATATTTTTGCATCAAAGAAGGCGACATCCTCCAAGGCACGGAAGACCAAATATCCAAAATACCCCCCGTATTCCTCGTCAATCCGTCAGTATGCCTTACATTCGGTCGTCTGGAATTGAACCTCGACATCCACAACATATTCAACCACTCTTATTCGCTGGGAGGAAGATGCCAACGACCAATACAGCAAAAAGGACTATGGTTGATGGCGGAAGTCAAGTACAAGTTTTAATCAAAATAACGCGCACAAACGGATGAAAACAATTATCACCATATTGCTGTTTTTCACACTCGGCATCACATCGTCAGCGCAGAACGATTCAATAAGCCAGTTGTACAACAAGGCCGAAAAATACTACGACATCGGGCGCACGGACGACGCATTGCTGCTGCTGGAAAAAAACATCAACAAATTTTCGCCCGAATTCAAAGCAAGCGCACTACGGCTCTGCGCTCTATGCCACATGGCGGCATACGACGAAGTTAACACCCGTAAATACGCCAGAAGGCTCCTCGACGAGGCTCCGGGCTACATCTCAAACAACGACCCGATACGGTTTCGCGACCTTATCGCCGAACTCCAGACCGCCATAGAAGCCTCCATCACCACCGCCTCGTCGAGTTACGAGACCTTGGAGGAAACTCCTGTACCCGTCACCCTCATCACCGAAGATATGATAAAAGCCTGCGGCGCACACACCGTGCAGGACGCGCTCATAGCATACGTGCCGGGCATATCGCCCGTAGAAGACAACGGCATGATGAACTTTTCATACCGAGGCATACACGGCGCGGGGCAGGACATCATGCTCATTATGCTCAACGGAATAAGGCTCAATAGTTTCAGCACAAACATAGCCTCCGCCGACTATTCGATAGACATCAACAAGATCAAACAGATAGAGGTGTTGCGCGGGCCAGCCTCGTCGCTGTACGGCGACGCAGCACTCACCGGCGTGGTAAACATCATCACCAAAAGCGGCAGAGACGTGGACGGCGTGGAAGCAAACGCCGCAGTAGGCAACTACGGACAGACCAAAGGCAGCGTCGTGGTAGGCAAACACCTCTTTAACTGCGACATCCTCACATGGGGGTCCATATACCGCAGCGACGGGCAAAAGGTGAAAAACGAGTTTCAAAACTCATATTACAGCGTCTATCCAATACAAAACGATGTACTGCTCGGAGCCTACAACCGCAAACCCGCCTACGAATACGGCGTGAGCCTCAAATACAAGGAACTCTCCTTCACATACTTCTGCAACTCGGCAAAAAACGTGATGCCTTACACAAAATCCGACTACTTTTTCGAAGACTATTACCCATACGCTTACTGGTCATATAACGGAATCAACGGAAACATGCCCGGCATAGCACGCACTACTCACAACATCAAAACCGCATACATAAAAGACCTGGGCAGATTTAACATCGCAATCTCCCTTACCTACAACCGCGAACAGATGTCAAAATACTACATCACGGCAGACTCCACTGCAGACTCCGACTCTATTAATCCACTAAATTTCTTTAAAACAAGCATCTCGACCTTCGACCAAACAACAACAAGCGAGCCATTGCGCAATGGACTCGGCACTTTTACCGAATGGGAGGACGACAATAGCAAAATTGGAATACGCCTAATGTACAATTACGGACGCAAAAAAAACGGCGGCACAATCACCATGGGAGCCGACGGCAGCATATTCAGAATGATTTACAGAAACGTGCGCAACGTATATGACTTCGGCACCCAGATGACGAGGGAAAATTCGTCATTTCTCAACCCTCCGTACAACCTCGACGACAAAGAAACAAAAAACAACTTCCTCATACAGTTAAAACACCGTTTTGGCAGGCTCATTATCAATTCGGGGCTTAGGATAGACTTCAAAAAACACGCCCAAATTATCGCCAACAAAGACAGACTGTACACCCGGTTCAAAGACACC
>CAMJWL010000053.1 GCA_946409405.1 uncultured Bacteroidales bacterium | reverse complement strand
CAAGATACATCAATACAAGAAACATGTGAGTAAGGCATGTCTCAAGGAAGCATTTGCATCTTTCTTTGCAGTACATGGACGTAAAGGGGATTGGCCACTAATATATCTGTTTGCCTTTTTGGTTGACGGGATTTACTTCCGAATCAGGGAAAGGTTTTATTGGCTGTATGGAGATATCAAGTAAAATATGAAAATTATTTATTATAGTTCGCCTTTTTATGCCGACTGCGATTTTCCTTTGATAGGAGAGTTGCAGCGTAAAGGCCATGAAGTGAGATATTACATCTCTATAGCTTCTTTTAGCAAGAGGTCAACGCTTATTGACTTAAAAGAATTGTATCCGCATACAGGCATTTATCCAGCAACGGAAATATACAAGGAGTTTAACGAGTTCCGTAATATTCTCGATCTTTCGCATGTATATATAGTCAATCAAAAGTACAAACAGAAATTTCACCCTGCCAACCTACTATTGATGATTAAACTGGTCATACATTTTATGATGCAGAAACCGGATGTTATACATTTAACTAAAGCGCCCTGCCTGACGCAGAAATTATTCTATCTGGCAAGGAAGAAATTAGTGTTGACCGTTCATGATCCATTCCTGCATTCGGGCGCTACAAATAAAATGACGGAGAGGGATAGAAGAATGGCTTTCAAGAAGATTCCCAAACTGGTTTTACTCAACAATAGGCAGTCTTCAGCATTCGCATCTTATTATCATGTACCTGATAACCATATATTTATCAACAAATTGGGTATGTATAGCAGCATACTGTATGTTGACCCACAGCCATTCCAGAGCGACAGGCCTTTCATTCTCTTTTTCGGGCAAATTGTAGAATACAAAGGGATTGAATATCTTTTGGAGGCCATGAAGATTGTACATAGCCATCATCCCGAATTAATGTTGGTGATAGCCGGTGGCGGGAAATATTATTTCGACATTGAGCCATACAAGAAGCTGGACTATGTGAAAATCATCAATCGCTATATAAGTACCAGAGAATTGGCCGGCATGCTTCGGGCTTGCGAATTTGGCGTTTGTCCCTACAAGGATGCCACGCAAAGCGGTGTTATACAAACAGCCTTCACATTAGGTGTACCAATGGTTGTAACCAATGTGGGAGCGCTTGCAGTTGCCGTTCAACACGATAAGACAGGAATAGTTGTAAATCCATGTGATGTGAACGACTTGGCAAATGGCATCATGGAATTGTATTCAAACCAAGAAAAACTGAATGCGATGAGAACTCATATCAAGGAAGAATGGATGAAGGATATGAGTTGGGAACCTATCGCAGATGGCTATCTGAAATGTTATGAAAATCCTTGAAGTTGTGTTTAACCTTCGTCCTGGTGGCGCAGAACGTTTTGCCGTTGATCTGACAAATGAGCTTTCGAAGGCCAATGAAGTGACTATCATGGCGCTGAAAGATGATTCTGTTGAACCGGAACAAGATTTGTTTTATGCTTCTGAGTTGGCCGCCCGAGTTACATACAAAAATGTCGGGATTGGCAAAGGCTATTCTGTACATACAGTCGTCAAGATATACAAAGCGATAAAACGAGAGAAGGCGGACATCGTTCACCTGCACGGCGATAAAATGCCGCATTATTGTATTCTGGCCATCTTCCTGCTCCATCGGAAAATGAAGTTTTATCAAACCATTCATAGTGACATTCACAACGGATACGATTCTCTGTTCTACCGGTTTCTTGTCAAAACGGTTGGCTATCAACAGAGAATGGGTTTTATAGCACTGAGCGAAACCAATTACCGCGACATGATAGATGTTTATCCTAAAATCAAAGGAGCATGCATTCCCAATGGCCGGGCACCTATAGTGCCCACGGACAGATTTGATGAAACGAAAGAGGAAATGGCTTCCTATAAAAGCGCAGCAGACAGTCGTATCTATCTTCATGTGGCACGATGCAATCCCGTAAAGAACCAAAGGCTTTTGGCAGAGGCTTTTAGCAAATTCGTGGAAAAGGGTTACCATGCAGACTTGATTATTATCGGTCCCGGTTTTGAAAACAAATTAGGGGAATCCATTCGGGCAAAAGCTGGGAAGAATATCCATTTCATAGGAACGCGCAAGAATGTGGGTGATTACATGCTCCATGCAGATGCGTTCTGTCTGTCATCGGACTTTGAGGGTATGCCTATAACCTTATTAGAAGCAAGCCTCGCTGGTGTTCCTATTGTGTCAACACCTGTTTGTGGTGCTGTGGATATCATTGATAATAAGGTTAATGGGATATTAAGTAAAGGACACACAGTAGAGGAATACTTGGATGCTTTAGAATATTCTTACAAACATTTGAGTGAATTGAGACAGAATTCTCTAAAGATGAAAGATAAGAGTTCTTATACGATAGAGAATTGTGCAAGAAAATACATGGAATTTTTCAATCGGTAATTAGAAAATCAATTTTTACATAGTTATGTCAATAAGTAATTTTATAAAGCAGAATAGATTTATCAGAGGTTTATACTTTCTTTATCGAGACTACTTTGGCTGTTGCAAGCGAAGTAAGTTTGGTTATATAGCTGATGATGTTACATTGATGCCTCCATTAAGAATCGACAACCCAAAGAACGTGTTCTTATATGGTGACAACGGATTGCGGAATGCCGATATTATGGTCAAGAATGCCCGTTTTGTCATGAAGCCACACTCCGGGGCGGCAGAAGGGCTGCGCGTAACGACAGGAAACCATGCCATGATAGTTGGCAGGTTTTACCGCACGATTACTGAACAGGAGAAACCGAAAGGCTACGATAAAGACGTAGTTGTAGAGTCTGATGTATGGATAGGGCGGAATGTAACTCTTCTTTGCGGCATTACTATCGGAAGGGGTGCCATTATTGGTGCCGGGGCTGTTGTCAACAAAGATGTTCCTCCCTACTGCGTCGCCGGCGGTGTACCGGCTAAGCCCATTAAGTTCAAATGGACAATTGACCAAATTCTGGAACACGAATCGAAACTATACCCCGAAGAAGAACGCTTTTCAAGAGAGCAATTAAAAAAAATATTTACCGAAACAAAGACAAGGTATAAGGTTTAAAGTTATGCGAGTCATCATAGTCTCACCTTCTCTTGACCCGACGAAGAATGTCAGCGGATTGTCCTCTGTGACGAGATTCATCATAGAGAACAACCCTCATCAAGACTATGTGCATTTTGAATTGGGACGGAAGGATTGCGAAAAGGGAGGCTTTTATAGGGTAAATTCAATCCGACGAAAATTTAAGGACTGGAAAAGCCTTCTAAAGACTTACCCTGATGCTATCGTACATTATAACTTCCCATTGGATAAACTTGGCATCGCACGAGATACGCCCTTTATGCGTGCGGTGCTCAAGAATGGAAACAAGTTGGTTGTTCACATTCATGGTGGGGTTTATCTTACATCCGAAAGCATCCCATTTCCTTTTCGACAGATGTTGAACTATGTGTTTTCATGGAATGTGCCTTTCATTACGCTGAGTGAGACGGAAACTGAGATCCTTAGAAATAGATTCCATGCAAAACACGTAGTGTCACTGCCGAACTGCATAGACTTGAAAGATGCCCAAACTTTTCAGCGCAAATATAAAGACGCTTCAACTCCTCTTACCTTGGGCTATCTTGGCCGTATAACCAAGACAAAAGGCATGGACTATCTCTTGCAGGCTTGCTGTTTATTGAAAGAGCTCCATATCCCGTTCAGTCTAAAAATCGCAGGAGCGGAAGAAGTTGAAGGACAATATCTGCCGCAGTTCAGTAGGACGTTTGGAAATCAGTTTGTGTATTCGGGAAAAGTTAGTGGAGATGATAAGAAATCCTTTTTGCAAAGCCTTGATGTACTTGTTATGCCCACCTTTTTCGAGGGACTTCCAATGTCGCTGCTTGAATGTATGAGCTATGGAGTGGTCCCTGTCGTTACGCCTGTTGGCAGTATTCCTACTGTTGTAACAGAAGGGCAGAATGGGATACTCATCAAAGTAAAAGACACCCAATCCATCGTGGATGCAATCACTTATCTGCATACTCACAGGGACAGACTGGAACTGATGAGCAAATTATCTCGCAACTACATATACGAGCACTTTGACTCTGATTCTTATATAGACAAACTCAACAACATTTATAGGACCTGCTCATGTCACTCCAACTCAAAACGCTAAATATAATTTGCTCACGGCCAGAACTTGACAGGATTCCTGCCGGGAAGATACTCATCAATACCATCAATGTCCATTCTTATAATACGGCTCAAGAGGACGAGGCGTTTGCTGAGGCACTCGTCAAGGGGGATTATCTGCTTCCAGATGGTGCTCACCTAGCAAAAGCTTGCCATTGGTTGAAGGCGAACAGTCAGCCCGAGGAGAGAATTGCAGGATGGGACTTTTTTATTTTCGAAATGCAAAGACTCGAAGCCAGATGTAAGAGGGATAACGTAAGATGTAAGGTGATGTTTCTTGGTTCAACTGAAAAAGTGCTGGTTTTGATACGGGAACGGGCGGCTGTCGATTATCCTCATCTGGACATTATAACTTATTCACCACCTTTTAAGCCAGAGTTCTCGGATGAGGAGAACCAGGCGATGATCGGGGCCGTCAATCGTGCTGACCCAGACCTGCTCTGGATAGGCATGACAGCTCCAAAACAGGAGAAATGGGCATATCTGCATTGGGATGAGCTAAACATCCACTGCCATTGCGGAACTGTCGGTGCCGTGTTCGAATTCTATGCCGGCACCCAAAAACGCGCCCCGCTTTCGTGGCAAAGAAATTCCTTGGAATGGCTCCACCGACTGATTATGGAACCGAGAAGAATGTGGCGACGATACATCATAGGCGCCGCAAAGTTTCTTTATTACATGTTGAAAGAAAAAAACGAAAAGAGATGAAGAGGCGCAACAAAAACGCCTATTAAGATACATTTTCAAACGAGAAGAAGGAGAATTTTATGGCAAAAACAGCATTAATCACCGGCATCACCGGACAGGACGGCAGCATCCTCGCCGAATAGCTAAGCAATACGGCTACAGTATCATGAAGAACTATCGCGAAAGCTATGGCATGTTCACGGCCAACGGCATCCTTTTCAACCACGAATCGGAACGTCGAGATAAGCTCTATCTGGGAAACCTGAACGCCTTGCGCGACTGGGGCTATGCCAAAGATTACATCGAATGCATATGGCTCATCCTTCAACAAGAAAAGCCCGATGACTATGTAATTGCTACTGGTGAATGCCATACAGTACGGGAATTTTGTACGTTGGCATTTAGGTATGTCAGTATTGAATTGCGCTGGGAAGGCGAGGGTGTCAATGAAAAAGGCATTGATGTCAAGACTGGCAAAGTGTTGGTGGAACAAACCCTTCACTGCTGGAGGCTATGGCAAGCGAGTGTTTTATTTTGTCACACGACAACATCTTCAATAAAACAATACTCGGTGATAACGCAATATATTATAAAAACGAAAAAGAAGTCGCAAATCTGCTGAACAATGGTGGACGAACATGAGAAATACTTTATGAGTTTACTCAATCCAATAAAAGCCTGATTCAATCAATAGAGGCGTTTATTGATGAGACTATCCCTTTCTAACCCCTTAATCCCAATAGCAATAATCTTTTAGGGTTTTCATCGTTTCCCGTGTTATAATGATGAAGTTTAACTAAACACACAATAACATGAAACGATTCAAGATTTGGAGCATTGCTGTTGCAATGTTTGCCGCGCTCTTCGTCGTCTCTTGCGACAAAGACGACGACAACAACTCAATCAATTACGACTATCTCGGTGGCACATGGACTGTTGACTATCCCGAAGGTGTGATTACGGAGGGATACACACACTACACATTCAGTCCAAAGACCAGCAGCGAAGGAACGCTTGAAGTCTATTCTATGGATTGGCTTGCGGCAAGAGACACAACTTACCATAATAGGTACACCCTCGAAGACAACGGACATCTGCAATCATTCAGGCAAACGGAGGACGGCTCGGAGCAGGTGTACTACAACCTCTACATTACCCGCCTCACCGCCAAGGAGATGCAGTGGGTATTCCACCCGACGGACGGCACGGCAGACCAAGTGTCAAATCTCAAGAGGGTGGAGAAGAAGGAATCTGACAACAGATAAATCTTCTTGGAAAAAAAGTTGAAAAAAAATTTTTCCATCTCAAAAAATCTCCGTACCTTTGCGCCCGATCACATAAATAATAAAAACAATAACAAACATTTACAAAACCATGTATTTGGACGCTGAAAAGAAACAAGAGATTTTCGCAAATTACGGAAAGTCTAATACAGACACCGGCTCTGTAGAAAGCCAGGTTGCCTTATTTTCCTACCGTATTCAGCACTTGACCGAACATCTGAAGAAGAACGTTCACGATTTCGGTACTAAGAGGGCATTGACCGGTTTGGTAGGCAAAAGACGCTCCCTCCTTGATTACCTCAAGAACAGGGACATCGAAAGATATAGGGCACTCATCAAGAAGTTGGGCTTGAGGAAGTAATCGCCCAAGAACAAGCAACAAGGAAGGGACTGCCAAGTTGTAGTCTTTTCCTTTTTGTTTTTTTATTCATCACTTGAAGAAAAGACAATAATGAACATCATCACAAAAGAAATTGACCTTGGCGACGGCCGCATTGTGAGCGTTGAGACCGGCAAACTCGCCAAACAGGCAGACGGTTCGGTGATTGTAAGGCAGGGCAACACGGTGTTGCTTGCTACCGTTTGCTCCGCAAAAGAATCCAATCCCGAGGCAGACTTCATGCCTCTCACAGTAGAGTACCAGGAAAAATATTATTCCAACGGCAGGTTCCCCGGCGGCTTCCTCAAGCGCGAGGGCAAGGCTTCTGATGCCGAAATCCTCACCGCAAGGCTCGTTGACCGTGCTTTGAGGCCCTTGTTCCCCAAGGACTACCACTCGGAGACCTTCGTTAACGTATATCTCCTCTCCGCCGACAAGGAGACTATGCCCGACGCATACGCCGGATTCGCCGCTTCGTGCGCATTGAGCGTGAGCGACGTGCCGATTCTCGAACCCATCGCTGAGGTTCGCGTGGCAAGGGTGGACGGCAAGATTGTTATCAACCCCACATACGAACAGTGCGAAAAGGCTGACATCGAGATGGTTGTGGGCGCAACATACGAAAACATCCTCATGGTGGAAGGCGAGATGAACGAGGTTTCGGAAGCCGAAATGCTCGACGCCATCAAGGCTGCCCACGACGCCATCAAACCCCTCTGCAAGTTGCAGGAGGAAATGGCAAAGGAGAAAGGCGTTGTTAAGCGTACCTACGAACCCGAAATCTCCGACCCCGAACTCCAAAAGCGCATCCACGACGAGCTCTACCAGAAGATTTACGACACTGCGAAGCAGGGTCTCGGCAAGCAGGAGCGTCAGGAGGCTTTCGACAAAATCGAGGAAGACTTCACCGAGTCGCTCGGCCTCACCGAGGAGGAATTGGAAGAGAAACAATTGCTCATCGGCCGTTACTACCACGACGAACTCCGCACCGCTGTACGCCGCTTGATTCTCGACGAGGGCAAGCGTCTCGACAGCCGCAAGACCAACGAAATCCGTCCCATCTGGTGCGAGGCTGACGTATTGCCGTCGGTACATGGTTCGGCAATCTTCACCCGTGGCGAAACCCAATCCCTCGCCACCTGTACACTCGGCACCAAACTCGACGAGCAGATTATTGACGGCGTTTTGGTTCAGGGTCGCAACAATTTCTTGCTCCATTACAACTTCCCGCCCTTCGCAACCGGCGAGGCCAAGGCTGTAAGGGGCGTGTCGCGTCGCGAGGTAGGCCACGGCAACCTTGCTCACCGCGCTCTCAAAAAGGTTCTCCCCTCTATCGAGGAAAATCCCTATACTATCCGCGTTGTATCCGACATCTTGGAATCCAACGGTTCGTCGTCTATGGCTTCGGTCTGCGGCGGCTGCATGGCTTTGATGGATGCGGGCGTCAAGATTAAGCGTCCGGTTTCGGGCATCGCAATGGGTCTTATCACCGACACCGAAAGCGACAAGTACGCTGTCCTCTCCGACATTCTCGGCGACGAGGATCACTTGGGCGACATGGACTTCAAGGTTGCCGGTACTACCGCAGGTATCACCGCTTGCCAGATGGACATCAAGGTTGACGGTTTGAGTTACGAAATCCTCGCCAAGGCCCTCCAACAGGCTAAGGAAGGTCGCGCTCACATCCTCAACATCATGCTCCAGACCATTCCCGCACCCCGCGAGGATTACAAGCCGTTTGTACCGCGCATGGTCAAGTTCACCATTGCAAAAGACTACATCGGCGCAGTTATCGGACCCGGCGGCAAGGTTATCCAGGAGATTCAGGCAGACACCAACTCCATCATCACCATCGACGAGGAGGACGGCGTGGGCATCGTTGCGATTTCCGCTGTCAACAAGGCAGATATGGATGCTGCAATGGCTCGCATCAAGGCCATCGTTGCCGAGCCGGAAGTTGGCGAAGTTTACCACGGTACTGTTAAGTCCATCGTTGAGTTTGGCGCATTCATCGAAATTCTCCCCGGCAAGGAAGGTCTCTTGCACGTTTCCGAGATAGATTGGAAGCGCGTAGAGAATGTTAGCGACGTTCTCAACGAGGGCGACGAAATCGACGTGAAACTCATCGACATCGACAAGAAGAACAACAAACTCAAACTCTCTCGTCGTGCGCTCCTTCCCAAGCCCGAAGGCTATGTAGAGCGTCCCGCACGTCCCGAGCGCAGCAACAACGACCGTGGCCCGCGCAACAACGACCGTGGCGACCGTGGCGGCTATCGTGGCAACGACCGTGGCGACCGTAACGATCGCGGCGGCAATTACCTCGGCAACTACATGGGTGGCAACGGCTACAACGACCGCGGAGACCGTGGCGGCTTCAACGACCGTCGCAACAACGGTGGCTATCGTGGCAACCGTCGCGGCAGCGATGACGCACAGGGTTAGGATTTTTTTATAAACTGCTGATATTATTAATCCTCGGATGGTTATGGCGCATCCTATGCAGCCAAACCGTCCGGGGATTTTTATTTTTTAACATTTTTTAATCGTCGTGTTTGAAACATTTCTTTTATATTTGCGTTAAATATACACAAATAGACAAACAAAAATTCAAATCATTATGAAAACAAACTACACTTTCGATGAAATCTTTGATATGGGCATCAAGTTTCATCACTATGCAAACACGGCGTATCCGCTGAGGGTCAATTCGTTGGCGCAGTACGAACTGCACGACATCAATGCTATCCGCAAGTGCGTGGAGACCAACATCAAGGCACAACGCGAACTCAATCTCTACGTCCACGTACCGTACTGCAAGGCTCGCTGCAAATTCTGCGAGTACGTTGTTATGAACGACCCAAACGAAGTGCCGCAAGACAAGTATGTTGATTACCTCTTGCGCGAAATGGAGATGTACCGCAATATGGTGGGCAACACACCGATTGTTGGTTACGACCTCGGCGGCGGTACTCCGATGTACTTGACTATCAACAACATCGAGCGCATCACCAACGAAATCAAAAAATTCAACTTCAAGCCCGGCACCACGTTCAGCATCGAGACCACGCCCGTAATCGCTGCAAAAGAAGTTGACAAATTGGAGGCAGTCCGCAAGATGGGCTACGAGAGGATTTCGATGGGATTTCAGACTGTTTCCGCCAACCTCTTGGAATCACTCGGACGCGAGGGCAGCAAGTCAATCTACGAACAAGCCGTCAAAAACATCCGTCTCGCGGGCTACCACCGTCTTAACATCGACCTGATGTACGGATTTCTCAATCAGACCGACGAGGACTTCGCCAACACCGTCAAATACACTATCGCAATGCAGCCGGAGTACATCACACTGTACAGGAATCGTTACAAAGGCACTAAATTGGAGAAGGAGTCGCAGGGCGTGAGCCTCTTCAAGGCAAACCGTCAATACGAAATCGCCTACACACTCCTCAAAGCGGCTGGCTACATGGCAAACGTCGGCAAAAACACATTCAGCCGCGTAGAGGGCGACCTCGGCACGTCCGACTACCTGACCACAAGGGTTGTCAATGCGACATCATACATCGGCATGGGATTGGGCGCACAGTCTTTTGTGGGCAATTATTTGGCTTACAACCTCGGCTGCGACAATCACAAGATGGACAAGTATTTTGCCGCCATCGACCGCAACGAACTACCAATCAACGACATCGCCGATATGCCGGTGGCAGAGGTCAGGGCAAAGGCATTGTCGGTGATGTTCTACTTCGGATTCATCTCGATGAAGAGTTACAAGGCGCGGTTCAATGAGGATTTCAAGGAGATTTTCGCCGGCGAAATCAAGTATTTGCAAGGCAATATGCTGATGGAGTTTGTTGACGACGACACGTTTATGCTCACGGAATACGGCTCGCACCACATCTACGGCATCATCCCGCTGTTTTACAGCCAAAGGTCTAAGGATGAGATGTTTGAGATGGCAAACCGCATCCTCAACCCCGAAAAGGGCGAGAGCATCTACTTGGAGAAGTACGACCGCAAACAATACGACGCGCCGTCTGTTGCCGCCGACATCATCGTCCTCTCCCCCGACCGCAAAAACATCCTCCTCATCACCCGTGGCAACCATCCTTTTGCCAATTGTCTCGCGCTGCCCGGCGGTTTTTACACGCCCGACGACGACACTATCGAGAATTGCGCCGTCCGCGAACTCCGCGAGGAGACGGGCATCGCAATCAACAACGACGACCTGCGCCTCGTCAAAGTATCAAGCGGCAACAACCGCGACCCACGCGGATGGATTGTTTCGGTGGCGTATCTCGTTGTATTGCAACAAGATGCCAAACCGTTGGCAGATTCCGACGCCATAATGTGCAAGTGGTACCCGATAGCAGACATCGACAAATTGCAGATGGCATTTGACCATCGCGACATAATCAAGACAGCCATCGCGTAATGGCGTGGCTTATCCACATCCGTTTCTCACAAAAAATCTTGCCCAAATGTGGGTCAAAAACCATAGATTTGGGCAAGATTTTTTTTTATTTCCGTTTGCTCAAAACCTCAGTCTTCAAATAATACGTGAGATACCTTGCCATCTCGGCGGCACGTTTGGCGGATGGATGCCAATCTGCACCGTAGCCGAGGGAGTCGTCCTGCTCTTGGAAACTGAACGTGAATATCCGCGAATCGTTGATGACGCGCATTGCGGTTATGGTGTTGATGATGACATCCGTAAGGTGCTGAGCCTGTTGATAATGCAACATCGGCGAATTGAGGAGCACTATCTTTGCCGTGGGATAATGCTGACGGATTTGCTTGACGAAGGCGATGTACGACACGGCAAATTTTTCATAATTATAATTGTTTTCGCTGAGGTCGTTGGTGCCGAGACCTATCACAACCACATCGGGCTTGTAACTCGAAAAATCCCATTTTGTGGTCGTATCGTTGATTAAGGCGTTTTCATAGACGCGAGGCATAGGCCAACGGCTGCCGATGATGGTATCGCCGTAATTTTTGTAAATGCCAATGCCCGACCTTGCAACCACCATAGAGATTGCGTTGAGGTTTTTGATTGTGATGCCCGCGAAAGACTTGGCGAAATTGGAGGTGGAGTCGGCAAAACTGTCATGCTCCGACTGTGCCTCGTTGCCATAACCACAGGTTATCGAATTGCCGATGAACTCTATTTTCGGACGTTTTTTGGTGTCAACTTTGAGAACCTTTGCACCGCTTGGCAGCACAAAACCGTGAAATTCGGGGCGGACGTTGTAAGCCTCGGTCACAAGCATCAACTTGACTGTGTGCGTACCGGCGGAGGTATTGGCGAGTTCAAATTCGCGGATGCCGTCGTCGTAGCCGTGCGTGGAGAATTTCTTGAATCCACCGCCATCAACGCTCACGGCGTAATATCCGGCGTTGGCCTTCAACTTCGCCGTTAATGTGCCAGAGCCGTCAAATTTTATCGTGAACGCCGTGCCGGGGTAACAGAAGTGCAGGACGTTGTTTTTGTTGATGGTGCGCCCCTCCACCAAAATATTCGGATTGTTGGGCGCAATTACGGTCTGCGCGGCAACGGTGGCGGCGAAGAACAAGGATAATATCAATAATGTGAGTTTCATAATATATTAATTTCAAAATTTATAATTGTAGTCAGGCGTATGCCTTATTATGCATTATGCATTGTTAATTGCTTGGTATCAGCACTTTGGGTATTGCCCAAACATTGTCGTATGCGTGGATGTTGATGGTCTTGCCGTCAGCGTCGAGATAGGTTTTCTTGTCCTTCTTGCGGATTTTCCAACATTTGCCCTCCAATACGTGGCGGCGGACGATGGCAACAATGGCGTTGTAGGAGGCATCGGGATTGTCGGCACCAATACGCGCCCCAACGATGTTGTTGAGCATATCCATACGGCTTGCAATGCTGTCCTGAGGCGTTTTTTTGCGAGTTGGGTCGGCGACGTATTCCAGATAGTTGCCGTCTTCGTGCGCCTGACCAAGTTTCAAAGCCTTGTCGTAGCCGATTTTTTGCGCCGTCAACGCCATCCACAACGTATGCTTGAAGGCATCCACCATTCCGCCGTCGAGGTCGCCGTCGAGGTCGGCGTCTTTGAGCCGACGATGCGCCTCAGCCTTCACCGTGTCGGCTATCTTGTGGGTGATGAAAGCCGCCCACGGATGCCTCCTGACCCATTTTTGTTCGGGGACGCTGAGTTTGTTGTACGACACCATAAACTGCGCGTAAGCCTCTGAGTGAGTGATTGTTAAAATAGTCCCGATAAGGACGGCGACAAGCGTGAAACTACTCAGTATCGTCGCCCTCCGTGCTGTCTTCGTCATTGTTTGAGTTTTTATCAATTATCACCACAAACTCCCCTTTGGGTGGTCGTGCGCCCAAAATTTCAAGTAGTTCGTCGGGGGTGCCGCGCAGGGTTTCTTCGTGGATTTTGGAAATTTCGCGCGAGATAGACACCCGCCTGTCTGCCCCAAAATGCTCTTTGATTTCGCCAAGGAGTTTGAGGATGCGGTATGGCGACTCGTAGAGTATCACCGTCATGTCCAACGACTTCAACGCCGCGAGCCTCTTCTGCCGTCCCTTTTTCTGTGGCAAAAATCCCGCGAAAACGAAACTCTCGCACCCAAACCCTGAATCCACCAACGCCGGTACAAATGCCGTTGCACCGGGCAGACACTCCACGTCCACGCCGCGCTCCACGCAAGCACGCACGAGCATAAAACCGGGGTCGGATATGGCGGGCGTTCCAGCGTCGGAGATGAGCGCGATGTCCTCGCCGCCAAGTATCCGCTCGGCGTACAGGGAGCAGGTCTTATGCTCGTTGAACTTGTGGTGGCTCGCCGTCCGCGTCGCGATGCCAAAATGTTTGAGCAGCCCCGCACTCGTGCGCGTGTCTTCGCAGAGTATCAGGGAGACTGATTTGAGGACGTTGACGGCGCGGAAGGTCATGTCGTCCATATTGCCTACCGGCGTGGGAACTACGTAAAGTTTTGGCATTTTCGAGCGTTATTTGCAGGTGGCGGTCTTCTCCACCATCAGTTTTTTGTCGTTGTACTTGAAGTAATAGTCGAACGCGCCCTTCTTGCCTATGATGAAGGTGCGGTGCTCCTGGTTGGCGAGGGTAACGTCCTCAGCCCATTGGAAGGCGTAGTCTGAGCCGTACTTGTCTTTGTAGGCCTGCATGATGGCTGCGTCCACGGCGGATTCGTCGATTTTTTTGGAAGTCCAGACCACGTTGCCGCTGAGATCGTAACGGGTGATTGCACCTTCAAATTCGGCGGAGAATGATGTCGGAGTCTTAGTCCAAACGCCCTTCTTTGCGGCGATTTTGGATGTCTGAGCGGTGTATTGCGCCACGATAGCCTTGGGAACATCGCCGCTCTTGATGGTTTCCTGTGCCGATGCCGTGGCAGACAACGCTACTGCAACGCTCAGCGCGAGTATCTTAGATGTCATCGTTTAGTTTTATTAATGGTTTATAAGTGTTAAAATTTGCCCCAAAGTTACATTTTTTTTCTGTTATTTGCTAACAACTGAGAAAATGTTTTTAATTTTGCACCGTTAATTACTGAAAAACACTTACTAAAACTAAATTGTCATAAAATGAAAAGAGTACTTATAATGGCGGCTCTTGTAGCCCCGTTGGCTTTTTCGTCGTGCAACCAGGCCGAGATTGACAGGCTTCAGGCTCAGAACGACAGCCTCCGCAGTGCTGTTACCACCGGTGGCATCAAACTCGACGACTATTTCGCCGCATTCAATTCGATCCAAGAGAACCTCAACATGATTAAGGAAAAGGAACAGATTATCTCCCTCAAAACCGGCAACGGCGAGGTGGACAAGGCTTCCGCCGACCAAATCAACGAGGACATCACTTCCATCTACGAATTGATGCTCAAAAACAAGCAGACCATCAAAGACCTCAATACAAAACTCCAACAGAACGGCCTCAAAAACAAGGAGATGGCTAAGACTATCCAACTCCTCACAGACCAAATTACCTCCAAGGACAAGGAGGTGAGCGACCTCAAGACCAAACTCGAACGCCTCAACATCGACCTCGCTAACGTCGAGAAGAAGGCTGCCGAACTTGACTCCACCCTCAAAGAGGCTCAGAATGTCAACGAAGAACTCACCGAGGTCAACAACGCCCAGGATGCTGCACTCAACACGGTTTACTACGTTGTAGGCACCAAGAAGGAACTCACCAGCCACAATGTTGTCAACAAGGATGGTCTCTTCAAGGGCTTGAAGATTGGCGACAGTTTCGACAAGAACTACTTCACTCAGGTGGACCTCCGCAATGTCAACAGCATCAACATCGGCAAGAAGAACGTAAAACTTCTTTCTACGCACCCCAACAGTTCTTTCAAACTCGTAGAGCGCGGCAAAATTGTTGAAAAACTCGAAATCACCGACCCCGCCGCATTCTGGGAGCGCAGCAAGTTCCTCGTAATTGTGGCAGACTAATCACTGGAGTGCAGACGGCTCGTTGGAATGCAGACGGCTCGTCTGCCAAATAATTGGAACGCGGACGGCTCGTCCGCTAAATAATTCAAAAAAATGCAGAAGCATCGTTTTCGTAAGCGAGGCTTCTGCATTTTTTGTTTTTGCAGGCGAGCCGCCTGCACTCCACCATCAATCAGAACCAAAAACCGAAGAAAAACCTCGTTATATTCCTTGTGAACCTTGTTGACACGGCGCGGCGGTCGCCAAGCAATGTGGCGTAAAGCACGTAGTCGGCGCCAACAAAAACCCTTTTGAAATTGTACGACGCAGCGGCGCGTCCCCAAATGCAGAGGTCGGAGTAATTGTGTGCCATAAACTGTTTGCCAGAAGTGGTCTTCACCTCGTTCTCTTCCCAAATCATAAAAGTAGGAATTATTGACAAGTGGAAAAGGAATTTTTTCTTGGTAACGAAATTGTAGCCGTACCCCACGCCAAAGCCGCCGCATGATGACATAATGTCAAAATCGTGTGGACTTGTTGTCATTTTGGCGGTCGCAAACGACGCTCCAAGCAACACACTGCCGCAACTGCGAATCTGCGTGTAAGACTTGTCGAAGGCGGCTGGGAAGGCGAATTTGGTATTGTTGAAGACATAATACACCGAAAACATCCTCATCTTGAAATCTATGTCGCCTCGGTCGATAGAAAAAGTGGTATCGTCTGTTTTAATATCGGCGGAGAATGATGTCGCCCTGCAAAAATCTGTCTCAATGCCAAACCGCCGGCAAAAAAACCTGAAATTGAACTCGCCGTCATTCTTCCGCCCGCGCCTCGGCTTAAAACTATATCCGAATCCATACCCTCTGTAAGTGGCGAACACACCCATCTTGTCGCTGAGGTCGGTAGTGAAAGTTGCGCGTCGCTCGCCCTTACCAATCATTATCCCAATGGACGAAAAATCAGGATGCAGCGCGACCATAAACCGCTGTTGTGGTCTGCTGACATACGCCGTGTCAAACCCCGACTTGAAGTAAAAAGCCGACACAAGGCTGTCTGCCTTAATCAGCATCCGTTTTTGCGCAGACACCGACAGGCACATTCCCAACAATAATAATATGACAAAAAACAATTTGCGCATCCCACATTTTTTGATTACTTTTGCAAAGTAGCAATCAATATGCCAACAATTAACAAAGCGAAATACTCAACTTTAACACCACGACCATGCATCCCTGCCGCATCACCGTAATACGGAAGTGTCATCACGCCGACCTCTCCGCCCTGTACGAAAACCCCATCGAACATGCCTGCGACATGATTGAGGGGCAGACATTCGTTTCCCAAAACGCCGAAAAGCCCGACGGCTTATGCGCCGCAGCGTGGCTATCGCTGCAACCATTCGTAATGGCTCTTGCCAACGGCGCATCCAATTTTTACGACGGCTGGATGAAAAACCCCAAGTCCGCAATGATTTCCTGCAACGACGGATTCAGACCGGTGAGTTTTTTGGTGGAAATGATGTGAAGGGGCGGATTCCGCCGAGTTTCAGGGGAGAAATGGGGAAACTTGTAAAGGTAAGGTTGATAATCCTTTTATGATAGAATTTACGGATTTCTGCACTTTTCGGCAAAAAAATATACGGATTTCAGCACAATTACTACCTTTGTAGGTGTAAATCAATACATTAAGAATATGATATTCAAACGTAAAATATATGACGCAATGCTCCGTTGGAAATGGATTGAGGCGGCATTGAAAGTGGAGATGATAAAGAAGTAAAATTAACAATATTTAATACTCTATACTCCCGATTCTCAATCAAAAATGCTTATTTTTGCATAACAAAAAATATAAGCCATGAGCGAAAAACAGAAACAGATAGAGAAAGAACGCAAAGGCGTTCTCGAATTGCTCCTCCAAAAAAATGGCCTCAAACGCAAGGAACTTGTAGATTTCTTATTGGGCGTTTGGGTGGCGGGCAACGTGAAGCAACTTTCGGCACAGGAAAAAGCACAATTTCCTAACTTAGTTTTCTTGCCGGAATATGAATAAACTTTTTTAGCGAACATTTTGTGCAATATATTTATGCAAAGCCAAATATCTATAACTATCTTTCGATTCGCTTAATGGTTTGCTTTTAATGAACTTTTTGGGTACATTTACGGCAAGTATACTGATTGCTAAAACCAAAGCAAACGACAAAATCGCACTCCAAGCATAGTGAAAATTTTGGAATGCGACCTTGAAATAATAACATAAAAGATTAAAGAAACTAAAAAAAGAGCATACAATCCAAACTCCAAATAATATCCATCCAATTACAATATTGATTTTAGACGGAGAGAACGCTCCCGGATTGACACCTATAAAATCAAAATTGGTATCATTGGATTTATTTCTCGTAACATATTGTCCCATAACATATTTTGATTTATTTTCATACTCTAAGAATATTTCTTTCTCAATTTCATAAATAGTATTTTCATATACTTGATACCATGCTTTGGAACCTTTCATCATATAAATCCATATAACAGACAATACTATACCAAGTATAGATACTCCACTCATATACTGATAGATATACAACAAATCTAATATTTTTATATCTACGTCAACAACTTTTAATGCCAATATGCCGTATCCTGTAAAACACAAAGAAACCAATGTAAACAGGAATACGGACTTCTGCCAAAAATGAGACAACTCAAAGTCTCGGCACTGGTAGAGCCTATCCCAAATTTTCTCCTTAGATGGATAGTCGCTGTCATTAATTTCTACGTATTGCATTTTTTTACAAATCGCTAACTAATAAACTCATGTTGCTTAATGATAGGCAAAACACCGTTGTACAAATCACTTTTTATCTCATCCAATTTATTGAGCAAATCCTCTTTGGTAGAACAATTTTTTATTCGTTCATAAACGGCTTTGTCGTATTCGGTAGTAGATGTACCGTGTTTTGACCCCTTGGCAAAATGAGCCTTGTTATTGGGTAACAAAATACCATTACGACCATCATTTATATCTATTCCAAATTTTTTGAGTAAAGTCCTCGACTCCTCAGCCGCCGGAGAATTGCCACTTATGATATGATGAGCCTGTGTACGTCTAAACAAGGTCTTTTGTAACTTGAATACATTATATTCTTCATTGGCAATATCCTCCGGCAAACCAAGTGTCAGCATATTATCATATAAAATACTTGCAACGGGATCCTTTCCCAACTTTTGTTCGGAAATTTTCTCTAATGGGATGGCATTTGATTTGACATATTGCAAATTCCAAGTTCCATTCTTTCGAAATTCTGCCGCAGCCTTCAAAATTTTTGACTTGCTTGCAAGAGTAATGACTTGCCTCTTAGCAACTTTATATCTTTTGGCGACATTTTGTCCAAGGTCGTAGCAAAGTTCTTTCGAGGCTTTGCCCATCTCCTTAACATACGTAACAAAATGTCCTAATTTCGGCGAATATTTTCCAATGTTGCGGATACACTTGCCCGTCAACAATCGGTCAGCGACTTGTGATATTTTTACTATTGGCTTTCCATTTTTACAATCGGCAGCCGCAAACATCAGAAGCGACAACAGCATAAATATGAATATCTTCCTTCTCATTACAGTTTCTCCTTAATTTGGTTAAACATCAAATCGGTTTGTCGGTCAAAATACTGGCAATATTTTTTCTTCAAAACCTCAGTTATCTTTATATTTACAATTTCGGATATACCCATCAATAGTTTTTCTTCTTCGGAAATGTAATCATCTGCGAAACCCTTATAGATCTCGTATGCTATAATTGCTCCATCTACAACCCCTTTTACTATTTTACAAATTTTGGTAATTTTACCATCCGGTGCAAACATCAGAGCAATATCAATTCCTGCATCAATGGCAATTGTAATTGTCTCTTGAATTTCTGCATCAACATACTTTTCAACAGATTCACGAGGAAAACTCAAATCCAAATTTTCACACTTTGGCAAATCCTCCAATCTGTATTATGAAATTTGCAATTCTTCATAATAATCTGTGTAAAAATCTAAGACAGATGCACGATAATCTTCCAATGTATTGTTAACAATGGAATCATATTTTTGACTATGAACGTTATTTTGCCACGATTTTTCAAAATCATCTACATTGTCAAAGATTTTTGCAACAAAACCAATGTAATCGTTTATTACATTTTCAAAATCTCCCGCGAATACAGTATCAACATCTATCAACACCAACGGAATTATTGTATCAACAAACAATGCTTTTTGAGCCTCGGCATATTCCGTAAGGGTTTCGTGAATTTCATCCAAAAATGATTCCCTGATATTATTGAAATGCGCGTTAACAGAATTAATTGCGGGCGTATTATCCACAATCGACTTTATCTCCTTGATTTCAAAATAGTCGCAAACTGCTAAATTGGGAACTACTGAATCCAAAAACAATTGGTCTGCGAAATCCACATAATCCCTGATATGCTCGTAAAATTCTGCAGATTTCACAGGCGTTTTGTCATACATCTTTTGCAACACATCCTCTTTGGATGGAGAGTTGAAAACATAAATAATCTTGTAGTAAATGCTCTCGCGTGTTTTTGGAAACAGCAATAGCAATCCAATTACCACGACCAATGCCGCAATAATGCCTACCAAAATCATTTGGCGTTTTTTGTGCTTCTTTATTTCTGTGTTATCACCTAATCTCATTTTTATATATCAATTAATCCGTATTGCACTTCCACGTCCCTGCGGACTTCAATTTCCCGATTGAGAGAGTTGAATTCCTGAACAACTTGATTGAACTCCATCTCGTTAGTAACTACATCCAAGTTGTTCTGTTCTTCATTGGCAATCTCAGAGAGACTATTATTTAACGATTTGATTTTCTGTATTTTAAGTTCCTTGTCATATTGTTTTTGTAATTTATCTGACATTGCTTTATACTTCTTGATGTCATTCTTGTTGCTCCTTATCGTTTCGTCAGCCATTGCAATTTTCTTATTGACGTTTTCAACGGTTTTGTCGCACTGCGCCACAATTAACGCATCAACTTTTTCGGAATAGTCTTCCTTTATATCTGCGTAGTTGGTATAATAGTTGGCGTAACTCATATTACTAACCAACGAACCGTATGCTGTACGAATTGTTTTAATAGCA
>CAMJWL010000052.1 GCA_946409405.1 uncultured Bacteroidales bacterium | reverse complement strand
GCATTTGACTACGGATCAAAAGGTTGCAGGTTTGAATCCTGCAGGGGTCACAAAGGAAAGCGGAGCGTTTAAGAATGACACTCCGCTTTTTTTTGTAACAAAATTTTTTTTGTTTGGAAAATAATTATTTCCTTTGCGCAAACGTTAACTTGTTAACAATGGAAAAGAAAAACTTCATCAAAATAGGGCTTTTGGCGGTGCTTGCACTCGTGATTCTTGTTTGGGGGCTGAGTTTCCTCAAAGGGGAGACCCTGTTTAAGGCAGAAAACCATTACGTCGCCATCTACAACAAACTCGACGGACTCGCAGAGAGCAACCCCGTGATGCTCTCAGGCTACCGCATTGGCTCTGTGGAGCATATCGGATTTGAGGAAAAGGACAACGTGTTTAAAATCATCGTGAAGATGAAAATAAACAACGACTTCATGATTCCCATCGGCACCACAGCAAAAATCGTCAACATCGACATCATGGGCACCAAGGGCATCGAAATCATCCGTCCAAAAACAGTAAACGGCTATTACGGCAACGGCGACACCCTGCGCTCCGCAATCGACGGCGGCATCATCGACCAAATACTCGATTTTGTGCTGCCGATGAAGGACGACCTCGCCGGATTCCTCACCACGTCTGATTCTGTGATGCACGCGCTCAACCTCCTCCTCAACGAAAAAAACCGCAACAACCTAACCCACAGCCTCGAAGGTCTTAGCGAAGTGGCTGCGCGCCTCAGCAAAAACTCCAACGCCATCGACACAATAATGCGCAATTTTGACAAGGCGTCGCGGATGCTCGGTCGCAATACAGGCACCATAGAACGCGCAATCAACGATTTTGCAGCCCTGGGCGACACGCTCTCCACGCTGCACCTTTCGCAGACGCTCTCTGAGGCACAAGAAGCCCTCAAAAAGGCAAACCGCCTTCTCTCCACCATCAACGAAGGCAACGGCACGGCGCAGCAAATCCTCACAAACGACACCTTATATAACAACCTCCAAGAGGCAACGGTACGAATCAACCGCATCCTCGACGAGTTTGAAAAACATCCGAAAAAGTACATCAACTTATCCATTTTTGGCGGCAAAGAAGACAAGAAAAAGAAAAATCAATAAACTATGAATACCAAACAATTAGCATCTTTGATGGTGCTGACAGCATTGCTGCCGTTTGCACTGTTGACCTTATCATGCGGCGGCGGAAACACTCACACTGAGGCTCAGAACACACAGAGCGAAGGCGGCAATATGCCCGCGCCTGTCATCTTAGACTGCGACCTTGGCAGCAGCACCGACGACTTGTTTGCAATGATGATGCTATACGACGCGCACAAGAAAGGCAAAATAGACTTCAAAGCGTTGATGATAAACCGCGATGGACTTGACAACCTTCGCATTGCCGACATATTCAACACATACTACGGTTTCCCAAAACTTCCCATCGGCAAGACGCACGACGCGCCCAAAAATCCGCCTGTATTCATCCCGTATTGGAAGTTGGCAAAACCGGAAGAGTACAAGGAAATGCCAACATTCAAGCGCACATACACCGACGAACAGTTGCAGCAACTACCTGATGCTGAGACACTTTACCGTCAGATTCTTGCCAAAGAGCCTGATACATCGGTGGTGATTTTTTCCATCGGATTCCCCACAAACATCGCGCACCTTTTGGAATCGAAGGCAGACAAAATCTCAGACCTCGACGGCGTTGCACTCGTTGCCAAAAAAGTGAAAGCCATGTACATCATGGGCGGCGACTTGTCGCAAACAATGCCCGAACCCGAATACAACCTTCTGCAAGACCCTCAAAACGCCATGACACTCATGCAAAAATGGCCGTCCAAAATCTATTTTTCGCCCGGCGACATGGGACACAAAATAGACTACACGCCAGAAAATGTGATTGCCGACCAAACTAAAATGCACCTCGAAGACAGCCCAATCTGCATGACCTACAAACTGTTTGAATGCAACACAGGGCAACGGATGTGGGACGCTTGCGCCATTCAGCAATATTTGCGCCCCGACTTGTACCAAATCCACGGCCCGGTAAAATACACCGTGGACTCCCAAATGATACTCCACGAACAGCCAGGCACATCACATTACATGACATATACCAATACCGCGGAACAAGACACACTGATACTCAACCACATACGCGAAACCTCGCACGGCGGACTTAAATAACAAGAACCCCCGCCGAAAACATCTCCGTATCGCTGGGAGTCAACGGCAAGAAACCGCCAACAAGTTTTCCGTTAGAAAATTCGGGCTTACGGCAGCCTTTGAACGGCGCGGCATTTTTTGGGAAAACATAAAAATCAGCCTCTGCATCCACTAATTCGGCTATTTGCATGGACAAACGTCCCATAGAATAGCGGCAGTTGATTTCGATGCAGGGGTTGATTTTTGTTTGGTCGCCCTGCCTATAAACCATGCAATCGATGCCCAAAGGGCCGCAATATTTTTTGGCATAAATGCTGTCGTTCAACACTTTAACGTGCAAATCGGACAACCGATGCGCCGTCTCTGCGTCAAAGCCCGGCACACTATCCAGCCGCCCTACCCTACTGCCAATGTACGCGCCAGTTTCGGACGTTGCAAAAGTGGAAACGCCCACAAACTTCGCCATACCGTCCACAATATCATAGTGCATCGAAAAATCAGCAATTTTGTCAAACAAATGTTCGCACTCCACTGCACCCTGAGTTTTGATAATTGAGCGCAGCCAATTGTCGAGATTTGGAGTCATTTGACTGTTTTTGAGGATTCTAACACCCCGACCGCTCGACCCAAATATCGCCTTGAAAACCGCGCCATCGCTCCTCGCTCGCAAAAATACCGCAGCCTCATCCATTGTTTTGGCAATGCAAGGAAGTTCGCTTTTTGAGGGAAAATATTGTTTTTGAGACGGAAACAATTGTTTTTGAGGTGGAAACAAATCGTCATTTATTGGAAACAATTTGCTGTCATACCCATATTGTTGCACTAATTTTTCAAAAAAATCCACGGAAGTCGCCCTTGAAAAAAGCAATTTATGTTCGGACATCCACCGTCCAATAGGCGAATTATGATAAACAGAAGAAAACTTGTACTTCTCCCCCACCCTCAATATCCTCGGCGAAATGCCCCACGGTCTAAAAAAATCGAACTCCCGCGCTGTCAATCCCCTATCTTCTTCGCCAATAAACTCGCACTGAAATCTCTCTCTCCAAAAACTCAGAAAATCAACGTCTTTGGTCTTAGAAATCAGCACACAATCCCCCTTCCGCGCAAAACACATCGGCAGCACCGACAAGTCGCGCTCCAACATGGCAGGATATTTTGGCAGGCTGTAAACCGCCTTATCCGCCGCCACTTCGATTTCACATCCGGGGTTGAAGAAGAATAAGTCCATTGTCTATCAACGATTTATGATAGCACAAAATTAATTATAATTCGCCAAAACCGCAAAAAAAATATGCGTTTTGACAGAAGATATTTTGGATAATCTGTCAAAATTGAAAAAAAACGTACCTCGTCAACAAGCATTTCAAAGGACGATTTGTTTTAGCAAGCAAAAATTTTTTGTGCATTTGCCAAATCTTTTTACTTTTGCAAGCACAAAAATGTATCACAAATTAATAAAACAGAAAAATGGTAAAACACATTATCCTTTGGACATTGAAAGACATGCCGGAAGACGATAAGGCAACCGTGAAAGCCGGCATCAAAGAGGGCTTGGAATCGCTTAAAGGCAAAGTTCCCGGCCTCATCGACATCAAGGTAAACATCAGCGGCAGACTCGCATCTTCTAATGCGGACGTGATGCTCGATTCAACCCTCGAATCGCCCGAAGCACTCAAAATCTACGCCCAACACCCTGACCACTTGGCAGTTGCAAACGGCAAGGTGCGCCCCTACACGGCACAACGCTCTTGTCTGGATTTTGAAATTTAAACGACGCACAATCGGGCGACAACCCACGCTAATTGTCCCTCCAACTCTGGTCGCGCTTGTATTCGAGGCCTTGGAACATGGACGAATTGATGGACAACGTGAAGTTGTAACTCTTCAACCGACCAAAAGGTATGATGTAGAAACTCAGGTTGAAACAGTGCAAATCTCTTGACACTGAGAGCCTTGTGGAAGTCATCTTCTTGGCATCGAAGTCGTAGCCCGAACTTATAGACACATTCCACTTGTCGGTAAACTTGATAGAGCCGCTCAAATTGAGAGTCTGCGAGATTACAGACGGCTTGTTAGACGGCTTGGAATAGTTGAAACTATAATCGGCGGAGAGGTTCCACGGCACAGAATAGTAGTCGAACTCTCCGTCTTTTTCTTTCTTGGAAATCGTAGCCTTTTCGCTTTTCTTCTTTTCCTCCACTTCCTCGGCGGTGGCGATAATGTTGCCGTCCTCATCCACCTCAGCCTGCGATTCGTCTTCGCCGTATTTGGCGGCGGCGGCTTCCTTTTCGTCCTTCTTCTTCTTGCCTAACGTCTTGGAATCCAACGAGAACCCCGTGCTTGCCCTCGCCGACGTAAGACGCGCCCATTGCCGTCCATGGGTCTCTTTCATTAGGTAATATTTGGTGCGGCGACCCTGTTCGTCAAGTTTGTAAGGGTCAAAAGTGCCGCCAAACGTCAAAGTCATCTTGTCAAACAGTCTCGTGCTGCCGCTCATGCTGATGTTGCTGAGCCGCATACTGTCTGCCGCCATATTGTAACTTCCTGAAAAAGAGAGGTTTTCCAATATCTTGATTTTTGTATAATTGCCTTCGATGGTGTCTTTTTTGCCCTTGACCTTCATCTCAAAATTGTTGCCGAGGGAGAAGTTGAGCGACGCGCTCTTGCCCGTAGAGGGCGTACCAAACACGCCGTTCTGGAAAATACTGTACTTACGCTTGCCGGTGGTGTCGTCGGGTTCCAGACGGTAAAATCCCCAGAACTCCTCCGAAAAGTCGGGCCTCCAACTTACACCGATGCTCGGCGATACCACATGCCTGAACGCCTTGATGCGCTTGGCGTTGTTAAACTGGAAAATGCCGTACAACTTGGTGCTTGCCGAAAGCGACGTGCTAAAATCATAACAATGCCTGATGGCGTTGACGGTGTCGGTGGTGTAGGTATATTTGTCGGTGGCGGGGTCGTAGCCCGAAGCGTATTTGAGCAAATAATTAGGATACACGCGCCCAGTGTAATTGACCGACGGCGATACCTGGATGTATTTCAACACATTAAACGAGGTGTTGAGCGGCATGGTGTATTTGATGCCGTAACGCATCTTGTCGAACATCTCTTGCTTAAACAAAAGCGAATCCTTGATGGTAGGCACGGTGTTGGTGAAGTTTGCATTGAACTGCGAGCCAATCTTTTCGTACCACTTCTGCGAACCCGTCTGATGCTTGCGCTTGAAGGGGAAAAACCTTTGCACACCCAACGTAATATTGGGCGCGGAAAACGATACGGTACTGTCGTAGAGGTTTTGGGTCATGTTGCCAGCCGCGCTGAGATTGACCTTGCCGCCAAACAACTGTTTCTGATAACTGATGGACGACGACGTGGTGCTCCTCGCATAGTCTTGTACAGAACGGGCGTTGTTGCGGTCGTAATTCTGCTTGTCGTAACTTACATTGACGTTGAAACTGCTTGTGGGGTTTGCCTTCGGATCCTGGTTGAAATTGAGCTTCAACATATAGGAGTTGGTGCTGTTGTAACGCAAATCGGCGTTTTTAGAATCGGCAAACTCCTTTTCGCCCTGCACGTTCTTGGAGAAATTGAAGTCGAAATTGCCCGAAAACTTGTACCTCAACTTAAATTTGCTGCTCGCCCGCGCCGACCATGTGCCATAACTGTATATGCTGCCCAAGACTTCGAGGTCGGCATAGTCGCTAAAAGCAAAGTAATATCCGCCGTCGTTCAGGTAAAAACCACGACGCGACTCCTCGCCATACTTGGGTATGATAACGCCGCTCCGATGCTTTCTGGAACTCGGAAATATCACAAAAGGCAGACCCAGCACATAGACCGGCACGTCCAAAATCACAAAATACACAGGGCCAGACACTATCTTGTCGTTAGGAATCACCTTTGCCTTGGTAAGTTGCAGGTAAAAATGCGGATGGTCGAGGTTACAAGTGGTGTAGCGACCGTTTTTGAGGTGTATCTCCTTGTTGGTGTGCATCTTGGTAAGTCCACCGAAGATATAGCCGTTTTCCTGCTCGGTGTTAACCTCGCGCACGATGCCCTCCCTTGTCTTCACGTTGTACCTGATGGTCTCGGCGGTAAACTCGTCTTTGCCGTCCTTAAACTCCGGTTTGCCTTCTATTTCGTAAGTGGTGGAGTCGAGTTTGCCCTCGGCAAACACAATATTATTGTCCATGTCCATGTTGATATGGTCGGCTTTGAGGCTCATGCCCTCGGTCTGCACGTCCGACTTGCCGTAGAGGAACACCTGCTTGTCGTCAAAAGACAGCATCATAGAGTCGCTGCACTGGTACTCGATGGGGGTATCTACGATAGACTTAGGCTTTTTTGGCGTGTTGAGGTCGAGCGAATCCACGGCAACGCCAAGGCTGTCGGTAGGCAGCGAATCCTTGGCCATCTCGGTCTCCATACGCTGCGCCCTCCGCAACGAATCCCTCGTGGCACGCCGCTGACCAAACGCCGTAGCGGCAGTCAACATCAATAGAAAGAGTATGAAAAGTGTTTTTTTCACTTGTGTTTTTGCTTCGTTATCTGAAAAACGCCACAAAAGTAAGCATTTTTTGGCAAATTAACAGACATTGTGGGAATAATTTTTGCATAATTGACGATAATTTGAGTACCTTTGCGTCTCAAAAACATACTAAACATCAATACAGACAATGAAAACAACGATTATATGCATCTTATTGGCAATATTATATAGTGTTGACTGTGCGGCGCAGCAAGACTCGGCGTACCAACTCCGCAAAGTTCTTATAGACGCGGGACACGGCGGCAAGGATCCCGGCGCCATCGGCAAGGTGTCGAAGGAGAAGAACCTCACGCTCGCCATCGCCAAAAAACTCGGACACTACATCGACTCGCTCATCCCGGGCGTGGAGGTGGTATATACCCGCGAGACCGACAAGTTTCTATCGCTCAAAGAACGCGCCGAGATGACCAACAACATCATGCCGGACGTGTTTATCTCCGTACATATCAACTCCTGCAAAAACAGCAAGGCGAAGGGTTTTTCGACATACGTCAACGGCACTGGCAAAGACAAGGATCAAATAGAAGTGCAGAAGAAGGAGAACGGCGGCGAAGAAATTTCTGCCGAGGACATCATCATCATGAAAAACATCCAGGCCGCCAACCACACCAACAGCGCGCTCCTCGCCCAAAAAATCCAAGACCAATTCCGCGACCGCGCCGGACGTTTGGATTTGGGTGTCAAAGAGGCAACTTTTGCGGTACTTTGGCGGGCATACATGCCGGCGGTGCTTGTGGAGTGCGGCTATATCAGCAACCGCGACGAAGAAAAATATCTCAACAGCGAATACGGACAGTCTATCGTGGCATCGGCTATTTTCCGCGCATTCCGCGACTACAAAAACGCCGTGGAATCTCGTGGCAACACGCCCGTACAAACCCAACCCGCCGCCGAACCAAAAAACACGGCTTCCAATAAGACGGAACCAACATCGGCTTCCACCAAGACTGAACCCAAAAAGGAGACCAAACCCGCCGCCAAGACCGAAACCCAAAAAGGCATCCAAAACACTCTTCCGAGCAGCGCAGCGGCAGCAAAAACTACC
Source organism: uncultured Bacteroidales bacterium (assembly GCA_946409405.1). Taxonomy (GTDB): domain Bacteria; phylum Bacteroidota; class Bacteroidia; order Bacteroidales; family UBA3824; genus UBA3824. The sequence continues at coordinate 12,465 of CAMJWL010000052.1, read as the reverse complement.
CCCGACAACAAGATTTACTTCCGCGTGCAGATAAAGTCGAGTCCCAAGAAAATCCCGCTCAATAGCAAGGAATTTAAGGGATTGAAGAACGTGGACGAAATAAAAATCGACGGCGTATATAAATACACCGTCGGTAAAACTCAGAATTACAGCGAGATTACAAAGATTTTGAAGGAGACCAAGACAAAATTCAAAGATGCCTTCCCCATCGCCACCAAGGGCAACACGCGCATCGAAATCACCGAGGCGAAGAAGGCACTGAAACAATGATTTACTCGTCGTAGTAGCGGGAATCGTCCTCGTCGATGTAATAATCCCGCTCCTTCAACACCCAACGGGGCTTGTAATGGTCGTAGATGACGACTTTCGTGATGGTGCGACCTACCAAGGCAATGTTGCCGCTGCCACCGTTGACATTGCGACGCATCTTTACTGCGCCGGTAAGTTCTTGATTGTCAAAACTTCCCGATTCAAAACCATTCAACGCCTTCACATAATAATATGTGTCCTCGTCGATGCTCTCGATGCCGATGTATTCGGTGTAATTGTATTCGTTGATGGTTGCCGTGTCTGCCAAATCGTAGATTACGGTTGTTTCGGGCGGGAGGAGATTGTAATCATAACCGTTTAACCCCATCTCAAAAACCCTCAGATTGCACTTGCCGCCCGCAAAACGCGAATTTTTGAACACCTTGTAATAATTGTAGATGCCGCCGTCATAAAACTCGTCGTTGGCGGTAATCTCCTCGTCCAAAAGTTCTGGAGCCTCGTTGATGTACAGTTCAGTGTTTGCGGCAGATATGTGTACATCTTCACGATACGTTGTGTCTTTGTAGCGATATTCGTAATAAATCTCGCCTTCCCATTCCACCAAAACCGAATCAAGTTCCCAACGATTCCGTTCGTAGCGCGTTCCCAAGATGTACGCATCCTTTTTGGTGTAGAGGCGGTAATAATTGCGCTCAGCCGAAATGTCGGTAAAACTTACGTCAAACCTATACATGTCTTCCTTCTCAAATTCTTCAGCCCAATCGTCGTAATACATTTTGTCTGGTACGAAAGTAGCCTTCACGTCCAAATCCTTGGGGCATTGCGGCACTACGCCCTCGCTCCATACGTGCTTGCCGTCGCAATCTACCTCCACCCTCACCACGTCGCCAGACGAAAACTTGGTTTTAAGGCAATAACATCTGTCTGACGGCGAGTCGGCACCCGATTTCTCCTCCGTCAAAACGCCGTTGACAAACATCTTGACTGTTGCGTTGTTGACATCCTTTGGCTCTGTAATGCCGGTCTTGGTGATGTAGAGGACGTTGGAGTCGCAGTCTGAATACAGAAAACCGTTCACACACAGGATTCCCGTGGTGTCGTCGATGTCGCGGAGGTCGATGTCCTCAGTACAGGCGGCAAAAATAGTTGCAACAGCCGCCAACATTATATATAGTATCTTTTTCATTGTCGTTAAAATTTGTACGTAAGTGTAAATGAAGGTATTAACATCAAGAAAGAGATTTTTCTCATCTTATATTTGCCCTCGCCGCCATTATTGTCGCCCACGTGGTGCGAATAATAAAAATCGGGATTCTTGGCGTTGTAAGCGTTATACACCGAGAGGTTGAAAATCCTTTCGCAACGTTTTTTCTGTTTGTGGAAGTTGACGCCGATGCACATCAGGTGAGTTGGCGGCAAGGTGTAATTGTTTCTGTTGTCCACATACTCGGTGTAACTGACGTCGGTGCTTGGATTGATGTTGTGATAATACCACGAATCCTCAATACGCTTTTCGGGAAAAACTATAGTTTCCTTCGACACAGAGACCGTGGCATGTGCGCCGCTGTAAAAAGTCCACGTGGCATCCATGTCGATGCGGTCGTTGAACTTTTGATTATACACGATGCCGATGTTGTGCCTGCGGTCGTATGTGAAGGGGAACGGGTCGCCGTTGTTAACCTGCGAATTGTTGTCGAAATCACGGTCGGTCTTGCTCAACGTGTATGTAACCCAACCAGTTGCCTTGCCAGAAACTTTCTTTACCATCAACTCTACGCCCTTGCTCGTTCCCTTGCCCATATCAACCATTTCTTGCCAGTCGGACGAGAAACCCATGAAACTCATGCCGTCCTTGTATTCGAGCACATTGTCGAGCGTCTTGTAATAACCTTCGAGCGACAACTCCCACATCTTGAAACCCGTATAATACGCGCCCAAAGAATATTGCTGCGCGATTTCGGGCTTGATGTCCTCTGTAATCGGCACCCAGAGGTCTGTGGGCAGAGAGATTGGCGTGGACGTAAGCAAATGGACGCATTGGCTCATGCGCGTATATGACGCCTTAAACGCCACGTCCTTCCTCGGCGAATATTTGAGCGAAGCCCTCGGCTGAAAATTGGAGTATGTCTTCTTGCCCACAGCAAACAGCGTGTATGCAAAACCAGGGTTAAAGTGCAGACGTTCAGTGATTTTCCAATCTTCCTCCACATACAATGAAAGTTCGTTGGCGTGGATTTTGCCGCCGGTGTTTCGCATCAGCGTATCGGTGTTGTCCTCTGGATGCGAGGACGATTGGCTCTTCAATTTGGTAAAGGAAGCCTCGGGGTTGAAATTGTGGTTGATGTAATTGAAACCGTAACGTATTGTGTGCTTGGAGTTTGGCATATAGTCGAAATCGTCGGCAAAGCCCAAATCCAATATCGACGAATTGTATTCGGATGTAAACTCCTCCATCTTTTTGCCGTCATACGATTTGCCATCGTACTTGTATTCGTCGCCGATAGCCATCTTGTACCTGTTGAATGTGAGTGTGGCGTTGGAGAAAAGCCTCGGCGAATAGACGTGGTTCCAACGCACTGTGCTTATCAGATTGCCCCAACGGAGATAGTATTTGTCTTTGTCCTTGGATTTGCTGTCGCCGTCGTTGTACTCATAATTGTCCCAGACCCAAAACTTGTCGATGCCGCGATAAAAACTTACGTAGAGCCTGTCCTTGTCGGAAAACTTGTGGTTTACCTTGGCGTTGAAGTCGTAAAACCAGTAGCCCACATTGATTTTTTCGCCGTCTATCTTCAACACCGACATCACCGGCGCGGTAAAGAGCGATAGGTAAGTAGTTCTGCCCGATACCGAAAACGAAGTCTTGTCTTTTTTAATGGGGCCTTCGATGGTGAAACGCGACGTCAAAAGGCCGATGGAGATGCTTTTGGAAAATTTTTGCATGTCGCCGTCCTTGGTGCGCACGTCGATAACGGAGGACGCCCTGCCATTGTAACGCGCCGGGAAAGACGATTTGTAGAAAGTTACCTTCTTGACCGCTTCGGGCGTAAACACCGAGAAGAATCCAAACATGTGATCCACCTTATAGACCGGCGCACCGTCGAGGAGGATGAGGTTTTCGTCGCCGCCGCCGCCGCGCACGTATATCGCCGACGAACCCGCGCTGCCTTGCTGTACGCCCGGCATCAACTGGATGGTGCGCATCACGTCGGTTTCGCCGAGGAGCGTGGGCGTGTGTTCAATTAACTTGACGGGAACATCAAGGCTGCCCATCTTGGTAGAAGTGATGCCCGCGTCCTCTTTTTCGGCGGTAACAACCACTTCGCCGAGTTCGCCCATCTCGGAGAGGGCGATGTTGATGGTGGTGTCGCTGAGGAGCGCAACTTCCTTTGTCTGAGGCGTGTAGCCCACGTAAGAAAATTTGAGAGAATGTGCGCCTTCGGTCAATGTCAAGGAATAAAATCCAAATACATTGGTAATTGCGCCGTGCTGGGTGTTGGAGTCATAGACCGTTGCGCCTATGAGTGTTTCAGACGATTTTTCGTCAGTGATGTAACCGCTGATAGTTACCTTCTTCTGCGCCATTGCATTGATGCTCAGAAGAATAAACAACAAAATTAGTTTGTTTTTCATGCTATATTAAATTATTTATAAAAATCAGGCGCAAAGGTACTAAAAACGCCACAATCCACAAAACAATTTAATATTTTTATTTCCTCTTGCCGCCTTTGAAGAAACTATCTACAATCAGGCTCACCAATATATATATAAGCATATACACGGCTATCTTGAACACAATATACTTAGGGAGCAAGTTTTCAGGGAAATAGTGGCGAAATGCAAGAATAGCGATTACAGCAAAAACTATCCTCAACAGATGCCTCAAGACATCCTTCCAAGTCGCATTGATATTGAGATTGAATTTTGACATCGGAAACGGACATTAAAGAAAAGATAGTGACCAAGCTGGGGTTCGAACCCAGGACCCCATCCTTAAAAGGGATGTGCTCTACCGGCTGAGCTACTTGGTCTGCCATATACCATTCTTTGCGAATTGCGGTGCAAAGGTAAGCATTGTTTTTAGATTATCCAAATTTTTTTTGCTTTTAACAACATTTTTTATTACAGCCTTCATTGTAAAAGTTTGAAACACAAATCAATACCATGTAAAATTTTATTAAAAAAAATCTTATAAGCAAAAAAACGCTAAATAAATTCTGTATTCCAAAAAAAATTTGCATATTTGCAGCGAATTTCGTGGGCGGCTTGCCGCACACCTTAAATATATAGTGAACAACGTTACAAAAAACAATTACATAAACAGAAAATGGCAAAGCATAATTTCTTCGCAGGACCGTCTATCCTTCCCGATTACACCGTGGAGGAGACTGCAAAAGCACTCAAAGACTTCAACGGCACAGGCATCTCGCTCATGTGTATGTCGCACAGGGACAAGTCGTTTGACGCAGTGATGAACAAGACCGTGGAACTCTTCAAGCAAGTGCTTGACATTCCCGCCGGATACTCGGTGATTTTCCTTGGCGGCGGCGCAAGCCTCCAGTTCGCAATGGTTCCGATGAACCTCCTGCGCACCAAGGCGTTCTACCTCAACACCGGCACGTGGGCAAACAAGGCTGCAAAAGAGGCCAAACTCTTTGGCGACGTAGTAGAAGTGTCGAGCAAACCCGACAACTACACCTACATCCCCAAGGGCTTCACAATCCCCACGGACTGCGACTACATGCACATCACCACAAACAACACCATCTTCGGTACTGAAATCTTGGAAGACTTCAATTCGCCGATTCCCGTGGTAGCCGACACAAGCTCCGACATCTTCAGCCGTCCTATGGACGTTAGCAAGTACGGCCTTATCTACGGTGGCGCACAGAAAAACCTCTCTTGCGCTGGTGTAACATTCGTTATCGTAAAAGACGAACTCCTCGGCAAGGTTGACCGCCCCATCCCCACAATGCTCAACTACAAGACCCACATCGACGGCAACTCGATGTTCAACACTCCTCCGGTAGTGCCCATCTTCGCCGCCATGAAGACCCTCGAATGGATTATCAACGAGGGCGGCGTCAAGGAAATGGAGCGCAGGGCTATCGCAAAATCCACAAAACTCTACGACGAAATCGACCGCAACAAACTCTTCAAAGGCACTGTACAGGCTGGTTCGAGGTCGAGGATGAGCGTATGCTTCGTAATGAACGAGGAGTACAAGGAACTCGAAGCCAAGTTCCTCGATTTCGTTAAGAGCCGCGACATGGTAGGCTTGAAGGGACACCGCTCTGTTGGTGGTTTCCGTGCCTCCCTCTACAACGCCCTTCCCGAAGCAAGCGTGGACGCTCTCATCCAGGCAATGCAGGACTTCGAGAAACAGAACTAATCAATAATTTATGTTTATAAAATGAAGATTTTAGTAGCAACAGAAAAGCCGTTTGCGAAAGAGGCTGTTGACGGCATCAAGGAAATCGTTGAGAAATCCGGCAACACTTTTGCCCTCCTCGAAAACTACACCGAAAAACAGCAACTCCTCGACGCAGTAGCCGACGCAGACGCCATCATCATACGCTCCGACAAAGTTACCGACGAGGTAATGGCTGCCGGCAAAAACCTCAAAATTGTTGTCCGCGCCGGTGCTGGCTACGACAATGTGGACCTCGACGCCGCCACCAAGCGCAACATCGTGGTAATGAACACCCCGGGTCAAAACTCCAACGCCGTTGCCGAATTGGTATTTGGTCTCTTGGTGTTTGCCGTTCGCAACTTCTACAACGGCAAGTCGGGTTCTGAACTCAAAGGCAAGAAACTCGGCATCCTCGCCTTCGGTCAGGTAGGCAGGAATGTCGCCCGCGTTGCCAAGGGCTTCGACATGGACGTTTACGCCTACGACGCATACTGCCCGAAAGACGTTATCGAGGCTGCCGGCGTGAAGGCTGTTGACAATCAGGACGCTCTCTTTGAACAGTGCGACATCGTATCGCTACACATCCCCGCAACTCCCGAAACCAAACAGAGCATCAATTATGCCCTCGTAAACAAGATGAAGAAAGGCGGCATAGTAATCAACACCGCCCGCAAGGAGGTTATCGACGAGGCAGGTCTCATCAAATTGATGGAAGAGCGCGCCGACCTCAAGTACATCACCGACATCGCTCCCGATGCCAACGAGGAATTTGCAAGCAAGTTTGCAGGCCGCTACTTCGCCACCCCGAAGAAGATGGGCGCACAGACCGCCGAGGCCAATGTTAACGCCGGTCTCGCCGCTGCAAACCAAATCGTTGATTTCTTCAAGACTGGAAACAAGAAATTCCAAGTGAACAAATAGGATTTTTTTTGCGTTTTTTATTGAAACTGAGCGTGTAGTTCTTGCAAAAGGCTACACGCTCTTCATTTTTTTACAATGTTGCTCACGGATATTTTATTTAACACCGAATTAAACGAATAAAACAAAAATTTGTTTAATTCGTTGTTAAAGATTTTAAACGATATTGCCGTGTCGCAAAAAAATAATTCATTTTCCAAAATCTCTAACATCAAAAAAGAAAAATCGCAAAGAATACCTACATTTGAAAAACTTTTTGTACCTTTGCCGAATAATTTTTAACAACACAATACAATGTCCACAGTAAAACCATTCAGGGGGCTTCGTCCCCGCAAAGATATAGCGGCAAGGCTGTCGTGCCTGCCATACGACGTGATGAACACGCAGGAAGCGGCGCAGATGGCACAAGGCAACCCGCAATCGTTTCTGCACATCACACGCGCCGAGATAGACCTTCCCGACGGCATCGACCCGCACTCCAAACAAGTCTATGACAAGTCGTTGCAGACTTTCCATCAATTTCAAAAGGAAGGATGGCTCGCCAAAGACAGCGAACCAAAGTTTTATATCTATGCGCAGACTATGAATGGTCGCACACAATACGGCATCGCGGGAGCGGCTTTTTGCGACGATTACCAAAACGGAATCATCAAAAAGCACGAACTCACCCGCCCCGACAAGGAAGACGACCGCATGGTACACGTAAACACCTTGAACGCAAACGCCGAACCCGTTTTCCTGAGTTACCGCGCTGTGCCTGAGATAGATGCCATTGTGGAAAACATCGTCCGCAACCAACAGCCCGAATACGACTTTGTAGCCAACGACGGCATCGGACACACATTTTGGGTGATAGACGACGCATCCATCAACGCCCGCATCGAGCAACTCTTTGCCGACAAAGTGCCCGCGCTCTACGTAGCCGACGGACACCACCGCACCGCCGCCGCCGCACGAGTTGGTCTCGAACGCAAGGCCCATAACCCCAACCACAACGGCAGCGAGGATTACAACTATTTCCTCGCCGTAATATTCCCCGACAGCCAACTCAAAATCATGGATTACAACCGCGTAATCAAAGACTTGAACGGCAACACCGAAAACGAGTTTCTCGATAAACTTTCCAAGTCTTTTGTAGTCAAAGACATGGGGACGGAGATATACGCGCCGCAGAAGTTGCACCAAATGAGCCTCTACCTCGGCGGACATTGGTACAGCCTCGACGCAAAGCCCGGCACCTACGACGACGGCGACCCGATAGGCGTGTTGGACGTTACGATATTGACCAAACAAGTCCTCGACCCAATCCTCGGCATCACCGACCTCCGCACCTCCAAGCGCATCGACTTTGTTGGCGGCATACGCGGCCTCGGCGAACTCAAAAAGCGCGTGGACCTCGGCGAGATGAAATGCGCCTTCGCGATGTACCCTGTCTCGATGGACCAACTCCTCACCATCGCCGACACTGGCAACATCATGCCGCCCAAGACCACCTGGTTTGAGCCAAAACTCCGCAGCGGCCTCGTGGTACATGAGTTGAAATAATTGAAGTAAAACAATAAATAATCCGGAAAACAACAAATCCGGAAATAACAAATAAAAACATCAAGCCATGAAAAGATTTATATTAATGTTCGCAGTCGCGGTAATGGCTGCGGCGATATTATGCCCCGCAGCCAACGCGCAGGAGATGAGCAAGAAGGAGTTCAAACACTACGTTGACTCCGTTGCCACCGCCGACAACAAGGACAAGAAGGCAGTGAAAGATTCGCTTATAAAACTCGACGCATCACTCGTGGACAACGCCGAGATGACCTTCAAATACACCGACCACAACTTTGGGACAGTGGCGAGCGGCTCCGACGTGTCGTATGACTTCGAGTTTATCAACACAGGCAAAGAGCCTATCGTAATCAACAACGTATCAACGTCTTGCGGCTGCACCACCCCGTCGTGGCCACGCGAGCCGATACCGAGCAAAGGACGCGCCATCATCAAGGTGAAGTACGACAGCAACCGCATCGGCAACTTCTCCAAGACGATAACGGTGTATTCCAATGCCAAAAACAGTCCCGTAGTACTGTCTATAAAAGGCAGCGTACAATACACACAGAATAAGTAAAAAACTGAAAATCAGAAACAAAACAAAATGCCCAAAATATCGCAGATAGGCAAGTTGATGCCTGCCTCGCCAATCAGGAAACTCGTACCATACGCCGAACAGGCCAAAAAATCCGGCGTTAAAGTCTATCACCTCAACATCGGACAGCCCGACATCCACACGCCGGAGCAGGCTCTCGAAGTGTTGAAGAAGTACAACGGAAAAGTTGTAGAATACTGTCATTCAGCGGGTATCGAGTCGTACCGCCGCGCACTCGCCAAGTATTACGACTCCATCGGCATCAACGTCGATTACAACCAGATAATGGTAACATTTGGCGGTTCGGAAGGATTCATCTACGTACTGATGAGTTGCATGAACCCCGGCGACGAAATCATCATCCCGGAGCCGTTCTACACCAACTACAACAGTTTTGCAGCGATGGCGGGCATCAAGGTGGTGCCGGTAAAGTCCAATTTTGACAACGGATTCGCCCTGCCTCCCATCAGCGAATTTGAGAAGGTGATCACGCCCCGCACCAAGGCGATACTCATCTCCAACCCCAACAACCCGACGGGCTACCTCTATTCGCTCGACGAGTTGCTGCAAATCCGCGACCTGGCGTTGAAATACGACCTGTACGTGATTTCCGACGAGGTTTACCGCGATTTTTGCTACGACGGCACGCGCCATATCTCCATAATGCAGATGGGCGGATTGGAACAACACGCAATCCTCATCGACAGCACATCAAAGCGTTACAGCGAGTGCGGCATCAGGGTCGGCTTTGTAGTTACCAAGAATCAGGAATTGCTCGACACAATAATGAAATTTGCAATGGCAAGGCTCAGCCCGCCGTATTTCGGACAGTTGGTGGGCATGGCGTCGCTCGACACCCCGGCAGAATACTTCCAGGAAGTTCGCGCCGAGTACGTCAAACGCCGCAACTGCCTTATCAACGGTCTCAACAAAATCCCCGGTGTGCGCAGCCCGATGCCCAAAGGTAGTTTCTACACAATGGCAAAACTGCCCATCGACGATTCAGACGTGTTCTGTCGTTGGATGCTTGAGACCTTCCGTTACGAAAACCAGACAGTGATGATGGCACCCGCCGCCGGATTCTACGCCACGCCGGGCCTCGGACGCGACGAAGTGCGCCTTGCCTACGTCATCAACTGCGACGACCTCACCCGCGCACTCAAATGCCTCGAAGAAGGCCTCCGCGAGTATCCTGGCAACACGTTGCACCACCGATAGACGCCAACAATCTCCGCCGCCTACGGCGACGGGGGTTTTCAAACAAAAATTACCGTCAATTTTTTCATCAATTACCGTCAATTTACTCTAAAAATTTTCGATAATTGACGTACAAATTGACGGTAATTTTTGTTTAATTGCCGGTAATTTTCGTTGAAAAAAGCAAGCCGCCGCAAGGCGGTTTTGTCGTTAATTGGCGTTTATACCGGCACGTTGAAGTGGTTGAGGGCGAATATCGCGCCAAAACTCAGCAAATTGCCGATTACAGCACTTGCGATGAAATAGCCGTTGCTGATCTGCACCTCGTTGTCCTTGAAATAGCCCGTATATACGAGCCACTCAAACACAGTGGAGAGCGCATACGCCAAGCCAAGCCAGGCATAATAGCCAAAGCCCGCCTCCGCAGCCGGAAGGAAGAGGCACATCACAGTAGTAATCGCGTTGCCAGTGAGCACCGCGAGGAGGATGCGGACGATGTTAAGTTTCTTTTTGGCCACAATTATCAGAAATACAATGAATTCCAATAAGACCATACCCGCAAAAATGTACAGGGTGTTGAAGTTGGTGTTTAAAATATTGTTCATTTTCCTAAACCATTAATTTTTTATACCGCAAAAGTAATCAAAATCTCAAAAAATCACTATATTTGCAGCATAGTTTTTTTAAAAGAAAATGACAAACAACCAAAAAAGCCGCGAAGACATCATCAGCGACGTTCTCAGGCGGCTTCACGAGGCGCAGGACGGGCTTACAATAGACAAGCCGTCCAAAAAACAGGGCATGGAGTTCACGATGGAGTGCTTCAACATCCTGTTTCCCATAAATGCAAGAAAGACAAGGTGTTGCACCGAAGACGAATCGGCACTGTACCGCCTGAGCAACTTGCTAACGGTAATGCTGTTGCCAGTACGGAGCGAAATCAAGGAATCGCCCGAAAGTATCGGCATGCAATTTATCGCGCAGTTGCCCGACATATACAATAGTCTGATGAAAGACGCGCAGGCCATCTGCGACTTCGACCCCGCCTCGGCAAGCATCGAGGAGGTGATAATCACGTATCCGGGATTCTTTGCCATCACAGCATACCGTATAGCACACGCTATCAAGAAGTTAGGAGTGCCGATAGTGCCGCGCCTGATAAGCGAGTACGCACATTCGGTAACAGGCATCGACATCAATCCCGGCGCGGAGATTGGCGAATCGTTTTTCATAGACCACGGCACGGGCATCGTAATCGGCGAGACCACCGTCATCAAAAACAACGTGAAAATCTATCAGGGCGTTACGCTCGGCGCGTTGCAGGTGAGGAAGGAGTTGGCGTCCACCAAACGCCACCCCACCGTGGAGGACAACGTGATAATCTACGCCAACGCCACCATACTCGGCGGCGAAACCGTGATAGGGCGCGGCTCGATAATCGGCGGCAACGTGTGGATCACGAGTTCCGTACCCGAAAATTCGCTCGTATATCACACCAACGAAATCAAGATAAAAACGCACGACCACAAATCGTCAAATCACTAAATCAACAAATCACTACTAAATCAACAAATATGGGCAAAGTAAGTTGCGGCATCATCAGGCAAGGAGACAAATTTTTTGTGGCACGCCGCCCCGAAGACAAGTACATGGGCGGCAAATGGGAATTTCCCGGCGGCAAGGTGGAGGCAGACGAGTTTGAGACCGAATGTCTGCACCGCGAGTTCAACGAGGAACTTGGCGTAAGCATCATCATCATCAAAGAGTATATGCCGGTAGAATACGACTATCCAAAATTTCACATCACATTGTACCCCTACGAGGTGGCGGTTTTTGAGGGCGAGATTACCCTCAAAGAACACACCGAATCGGGCTACTTCACCAAGGAGGAGTTGCTCAATATGAAACTCACCCCGGCAGACCGGATTGTGGTGGAGAGATATTTGTAATAATTGGGTGGAGTGCAGGCGGCTCGCCTGCCTACTCAAAAAAAAACCGAAAACTTCGCCAACATCAGCGAAATTTTCGGTAATTTTTTTTTTTGCAATTTTCAGTAATTATTTAATCCCTTCTTGCCAACATTGCGAGAAGTTTGAGCACCTCGATGTAAATCCATACGAGAGTTACCATGAGTCCGAAGGCGTAATACCATTCAAACTGTGCCGGAACGCCTTCGGCAGCACCGTTTTCGATGTTGTGGAAGTCGAGCACAAGATTGAGAGCGGCAATGCCAACAATTACAAGTTGGATTACGATGCCCGCCCAACCCATATTGAACAGCGACATATTGACGCCGAACAAACTGAGTATCAAACTCAACAGGTAAAACGCGCCAATGCCGAGCGTGGCAAATGTAATCACCTTGACGAAAGTGCCGCTCGCACGCAGGATGCCAAACCTATAACATACGAACACCACGCCACTTATCGCCAACGTGAGGAGCAACGCAGACGATACAATACCGTTGTAAGCCGCTGCGTACATCGCCGAAATTGCGCCCACCAAAAGTCCTTCACACAATGCGTAC
>CAMJWL010000051.1 GCA_946409405.1 uncultured Bacteroidales bacterium | reverse complement strand
CAATGGCAATCTACGGCTGTATGTTGGGCTACACGCTCATCAGTGCCGAAATGAAGGACGACGATTTGCGTGCCTTTATCCAGAAGATTGGATATATGGAGGCAATGCCGGTAGTGGTTGATCCGGGCGTTTTGAACCCCTACGAGTTTATCGGCGCAGTGCTCAACAAACGTCTGCCCAACCCATTTATGCCCGATGCACCGCAGCGTATCGCTATGGATACGAGCCAGAAACTGCCCATCCGTTTCGGCGAGACGCTCAAAAAGTACATTGCACGCAATCTCGACAAGGACAACCTTGTGCTGATTCCTTTGGTGTTGGCAGGATATGCTCGTTACTTGAAGGGCATAAAAGACGACGGAACTCCATTCGATTGTTCACCCGACCCAATGCTTGAAGAGTTGCAGGCAATTGTGGCACCCTTGGAGATTGGCAAGCCCGAACAGGATTGGAGTGCTTTGAAAACGCTTTATAGCCGCAAGGACGTATTTGGTCTCGACCTCTATGAAGCAGGATTGGGCGCAAAAATCGAAGGTATGGCGAAGGAACTGTTTGCAGGAAAAGGTGCTGTCAGGAGTACGCTGCATAAGTATGTAGCGGCAAGATAGGACAAGGATTGCAATTGTCTTAGGATTTGAGATTCCCGTTCATAGCAAGCATTAATTCGTTTTTTGCGTGTTATGAACGGATTTTTCTTTACAATTTTTCGATTTCTTCGGCGGAAAGACCTGTGTATTTGATGATCAATTCAATAGGCATACCGTCTGATTTCATTTGTCTGGCGGTTGAAATATGGGCATTTTTTTCGCCTTGTGCCATTCCTTTTTGAAACCCACGTTTTTCGCCTTTGTCTGCGCCTTCTTGGTATTTGGTGTTCATTGCGTCTTTCAGCACGACATAATCGTCGTATTCTTTCATATATTTTTCTTGCATATAAAATCTTTTGCTTTCATATTGTTTCAATATTTTGACACAAATGAAATGTTTTTTTTTGATTTATGCAAGAGTATGACGCATTTTTTGTTGAAAATATAGTTAAATGATTGATAATTAAAGATTTAATTGGGGAAATATAAAAAAAGTCAGCCAAATTCATCATTTTATCGTGAATTTGGCTGACTTTTTTGGTTTATTGGAGAGCAGGCGGCTCGCCTGCCAATTTTGCGGGCGAGCCGCCCGCACTCCAAGTTATATTTTCAACACTGCCAGGAACGCCTTCTGCGGCACTTCTACGTCGCCGATTTGCTTCATGCGTTTCTTGCCTTTTTTCTGTTTGTCGAGAAGTTTGCGCTTGCGGGTGATGTCGCCGCCGTAACACTTGGCGGTAACGTCCTTGCGGTACGCCTTGATGGTGGAGCGCGAAATTATCTTGGTGCCGATTGCCGCCTGTATCGCAATGTCAAACTGATGGCGGGGTATCAACTCCTTGAGTTTTTCGCAGATGCCCTTGCCAAACTCGTAGGCGTTGCTCTCGTGGATAAGGCTGCTCATTGCATCCACAGGCTCGCCGTTGAGGAGGATGTCGAGTTTCACGAGTTTAGATTCGCGGTAGTCTATCGGGTGGTAGTCGAATGAGGCGTAACCCTTCGACAGCGACTTCAATTTGTCGTAAAAGTCAAACACAATCTCCGCCAAAGGCATTTCAAAATTGAGTTCTATGCGGTCGGCGGTGAGGTATTGCTCGTTGATTTTGATGCCGCGCTTTTCCATGCAGAGTTTTGTAATCGGGCCATAAAACTCCGATTTTGTGATGATGTCTGCCTTGATGTACGGCTCTTCGATGTGGGAGATAGCCTTTTGTTCGGGAAGTCCGGCAGGGTTGTGTACCTCCACCTCCTCGCCCTTGGATGTCAACACCTTGTAACTAACATTTGGCACGGTGGTGATAACGTCCATGTCAAACTCCCTCGACAACCTTTCCTGCACAATGTCCATGTGCAACATTCCGAGGAAGCCGCAGCGGAATCCAAATCCCAACGCCACAGAACTTTCAGGCGTAAAGGTGAGGGATGCGTCGTTGAGTTGCAACTTCTCCAAGGACGTGCGCAACTCCTCGTACATATTGGTCTCGATGGGATATACGCCGGCATAAACCATCGGTTTTACCTCCGCAAAGCCTTCTATCGCCTTCTCGCATGGGCGGTCGGTGTGCGTGATGGTGTCGCCCACCTTGACTTCCACGGCGTTTTTGATGCCCGAAATTATGTAGCCCACGTTGCCCGCCGAGATGCTGCCCGTAGGCTGCAAATCCATTTCGAGGATGCCCACCTCGTCGGCGTCGTACTCTTTTTTGGTGTTAACAAACTTTACGTGGTCGCCCGTCTTGATAGTGCCGTTATAGACGCGGTAATAGGCGATTATGCCACGGAAGGGATTAAACACGGAGTCGAATATCAACGCCTGCAACGGTGCTTCGGGGTCGCCTTTGGGAGCGGGGATTTTTTCGATAATCGCCCTCAGAATCTCCTCTACGCCGAGCCCCGTCCTGCCCGACGCCTCGATGATGTCCTCGCGCTTGCCGCCGATGAGTTCGATGATTTGGTCCTTGACCTCCTCCGGCTTGGCGGCTGGCATGTCCATCTTGTTGAGCACGGGGATAATTTCGAGATTGTTCTCTATCGCCATATAGACATTGGAAATGGTCTGAGCCTGAATGCCTTGCGTGGCGTCTATAACGAGCAACGCGCCCTCGCACGCGGCTATGCTCCTCGACACTTCGTATGAAAAATCCACGTGTCCGGGAGTGTCGATGAGGTTGAGCGTGTACTCCTTGCCGTCGAGATGGTGCTTCATCTGTATGGCGTGGCTCTTGATGGTGATGCCACGTTCTCTTTCCAGATCCATGTCGTCCAATACCTGATCCTTCAAGTCGCGGTCGGAGATGGTCTTGGTATGTTGCAGCAGACGGTCGGCGAGAGTGCTCTTGCCGTGGTCTATGTGCGCTATTATGCAGAAGTTGCGAATATTTTCCATGTTTTTCTTGAAAATGCTATTTGGCGGCAAAGTTATGTATAAAAAAATATTTTTTCAAATATAATTGTCGAAAATCCCTAAAAAAAACGTCAACTTCGCAATCTATTGCCGTCTATACCCTTACGCCTACCACCATTAAATCGTCCACTTGCACGTGGCCTTCCACCCAGTGGTCAACAATATCGGCGACGGTGTTTTTCTGCTCCTCTGTGGGCAGTGGTGCTATCTGTTCAAACATCGCCGTAAGCCTTTTGGTGGAAAACTTCACGTTGCCTGGCCCTCCAAACTGGCTTTGGAGGCTGTCTGTGGTGAGGTAGAGGAGGTCGCCTTTGTGGGCGGGAATCAAAGTTTCCGTAAACTGACCATCGCCCTTAAAAGACCATCCTATCGGCATACGGTCGCCACAGTAGGCGGTCAGTTGTCCGTTGGAAAAGAGATATACATTTTGGTTTGCGCTGGCAAAACGGATTCCGCTTTCTTCGTTGTTGAAGGCGCAGAGGGTGAGGTTCATGCCGTCGTTGATGGTGTCGATGTTGTAGTCGGTGCTGCGGAGCGACGATTTTACAAACGCCCGCATCTCGTCGAGGATGGCGGCGAGGGAGATATTGGAGTCATAATAATGCTTTGCCAGCGACTCCTTGAGCGCAGACAATCCGAGCATTGTAAGAAATGCGCCCGGCACGCCATGCCCAGAGCAGTCGGCAAGTGCAATAATTTTATAATTTTTGGTTTCTGCCGCCTTGCAAAAATCGCCCGTAACTATGCTGTGTGGTTTGGTAAATACAAAATAGTCGTCAAAAACATTGCCTATTTCCTTTTGTGGAAACGCCGCGCTCTGTATCCTCTTGGCGTAGCGGATGCCGGCGGTTTTTTCGAGGTTGGCCTTCTCGCAACGCGCCGATTCGGTGGCGATGGCGGCGTCGAGATTGTTTATTTGGGATTGCAACTCGTTGATTTTCTTGCAATTGTTTTCGTATTCCTCTGTTGTGCGGTATGTGGTGCTGATGGTTTCCATGGCGTTAGATTCTAATTCCTATTAAAGTTTGGTCGTCGTATTGTTCGAGGTTTCCCTTCCAATCCGACACTATTTTTGCTATGTCGTCGTATTGACGCTGAGTATCCAATTCGCTGTGCTCCAGCAGCATTGCGGCGAGCCTTTTGGTAGTAAATTTGATGTTGTCGGGGCTTCCAAACTGGTCTTGGATGCCGTCGCTGCACAGATATACCATGTCGCCTTTTTGGAGGTTGAAGGTGAAACTCTCAAAAGGTTCGTCCTGCTTGGGATAGCGGCCGATGGGCATCCGCGAGCCTTTCAGTTTGAAGATTTCGCCGCCTCGTGCCACGTAAACAGTGTGGTTGGCGCAGGCGTAGCGCATCTGCGTCATCTCTTTGTTGAAAACGCAATATGAAATGTCCATGCCGTCCCTCACGGTGGAGTCGTCGGTTTCAGACTCTTCGGCGAGCGACGTAAGGAAGAATTTGCGTAGCAAGTCGAGTACTGTGGCGGGGTCGATGGCGGCGGCAATGTTTTGCGCCGGCAATATGTCTTTTAATGCCGACATGCCAAGCATCGATAGCAATCCGCCCGGCACTCCATGCCCCGTACAATCGGCTACAATGGCTATTTTGAAATCCGGCGACGACGCACACGTGTAGAAGTCGCCGCTCACAATGTCCTTGGGGTTAAAATATATAAAGCAATCCCCAAACAACGCCTTAAACTCAGTATCATACGGAATTACAGCGCGTTGTATCCGCTCGGCATAATGAATGCTTGCTTTGAGGTCTTTGGCAGCCGATTCGTATTCCTGCGATATGCGGAGGAGTTCGCCCTCTTTTTGCGCTACAATCTGCTCGAGCGCAGCAATCTGTTTTTCTTGCTGGGCGATGTCTGCCTCGTACTTCGTGCTCGTAGATATGTTTTCTGTGATTTGTTGCATATTATTCAGTGTTTTTTAGAATATTACACCCTCAAAGATTGCACCAAAAAACAGAAAAATATTTTTTTTTGTTTTTCCTCTTAAGTACTTTCTTTAATAGCAACAACACAAAGAGCGACTACGCCTGCATAGACGGCGGTGTTATTGAACTTACCTCACCGTTACCTACGACAACGAGACCACCGAGGAGGTTGCTCTCTCCAAGGCTACCATCACCGGCTACGACAAGGCTACCGTAGGCGAGCAGACTTTGACCGTCAAGTTCCTCGAACTTACCGCCGAATTGAATGTGAAGGTTGCAGCCAAGTCGGTTGCGTCTATTGCCATCAAGACTATGCCTACCAAGGTAGAGTATATTGAAGGCGAGGATTTCGTGGCAGACGGCGGCGAGATTGAGGTGGTTTACAACAATAATACCACCGCAACAGTTGCGCTCTCCGAGGCTGCTCTTTCGGGCTATTCGTCCAACTATGCCGGCGAAAAGACCATCACAGCCAAGTGCCTCAACAAGACTGTAAGGTTTACCGTTTTTCTGGCAAGGACGGCAGCACATCGTACAGCGGCACACTCACCAGCAAGACCGCGCTTACGTTGAAGATGCCGTCGTCGGAGGTTAATCTTACCAAGAAATAGTTTCCTTTAAGTTTATTTGTAAAAAAAGTCGCTGCAAGGCGGCTTTTTTTATTGCAAAAAAAATCTTAACTTTGCCGTCAAAACATCGAAACAATGAAAAAAGGAAGAATTTTGGCCGTGGACGACAATCCCGGCATTAGGGCAACGCTCAAAATATTGTTGCCGGCGTATTTTGAGGAGGCGAGGATTATTGCCTCCCCCAATACTATAATGTCTGAACTCGAAACCTTTGCGCCGCACGTGGTGCTTCTCGACATGAACTTCAAGGCGGAGACCAACACCGGCAACGAGGGGCTTTATTGGATTGCTGAAATCAAAAAACACGCGCCAAAAACCCAAGTGGTGCTTTTTACCGCATACGCCGACGTGCAACTTGCCGTGGAGGGCATGAAAAGGGGCGCATTTGATTTTATCGTAAAGCCTTGGGACAACAAAAAATTCATAGCGACCCTATCAGCCGCCTGTGATGCCGCCACAAAGGATGCCAACAGCCGCGTAGCCAAAACCTCCAACCTTGACGACAGCGATATGTATTGGGGCAATTCGCCGCAGATGGAATCCATCAGGAAAACCGTAGAAAAAATAGCCCCCACAGATGCCTCCGTCCTAATCACCGGCGAAAACGGCACGGGCAAGGACGTGCTTGCAAGGCAGATACACAGCCTGTCGCGTCGTAGGGCAAGGGAAATGACAGCGGTGGACGCGGGCGCGATTACAGAAACCTTGTTTGAGAGCGAATTGTTTGGACACGTCAAGGGTGCGTTTACCGACGCCAAAAGCGACCACACGGGCAAATTTGAACTCGCCGACCAATCGACCCTGTTTCTCGACGAAATAGGCAACATCCCGCTGCACCTCCAAGCCAAACTTCTCCGCGCCATCCAAAACAAAAAAATCACGCGGGTGGGCGACACCAAGGAAATGCCCGTGGACATCCGCCTTATCTGCGCCACCAACGTCAACCTTGAAAAACTCGTAAGCAGCGGGCAGTTTCGCGAAGACCTTTTTTATAGAATCAACACGGTGCATATTTCTCTGCCGCCGCTCCGCGAACGTCCCGACGACATATTGCCGTTGGCGGAGAGGTTCATCGCCAATTACAACCAAAAATACAATCGCCACGTAGCGGGCGTTAGTCCCGAGGCGGTCAAAAAACTGCGCCAAAACCCTTGGAACGGCAACATACGCGAACTTCAAAACGCAATCGAAAAGGCTGTGATTCTGTCTGAATCGGATATTTTGACACCCGGCGACTTTGTTTTTGCCTCCACGGCAACTGCCGCCCAACCCGCGCATTATGCTGTGGGCGACAATCTTGAAACTGCCGAAAAACAGGTAATCCTCAACGCCATGGAAAAATACAACGGCAATCTTTCGCTCGTTGCCAAGAGCCTTAATATCAGTCGTCCCACGTTATACAGCAAACTCAAAAAGTACGGAATATGACGGTTGCAATTTTAATTGGGGTAGGAAGTTTGGTGTTGGGAGTTTTGGCGGGTGTATTTTTCACAATGCGCCGCAACGCCAAAAAAATCAACTTCCTCATGGATGCCATTGAGGACGGCGAGATGAATTTTCGTTTTGACAACAAAACATCCATCAACCGCGCCCTCAACCGCATGAGAGACATTATCAGCAAGGTGAAGCGCGAAAACGAAAGCGAATCGTGGTCAAAACTCATCCGCGTCCTCACGCACGAGATTATGAACACCGTAACGCCCATTGCTGTACTCAGCGAGTCGCTTGCCGAAGATGAAAACCTCGACACCAAGGCGGGACTTGCCACCATAGCCGAGTCGTCGAGAAACCTGATCAACTTTGTAAATTCGTACCGCAGCCTCTCCAAAATTGCTCGTCCCGTCAAGCGTCCAATTATTGTAAAAGAGTTGATAGACAGCGTGATGGAACTCAACGCCAAGTATCTTGAAGAAAACGGCGTACAATGCACTGCTCGGTATTCCGCCCCCGACATTTTGATATACGCGGATTATGGTCAGATTTCGCAGATACTCATCAACCTCATCAAAAATGCTGTGCAAGCCGAAAGCCGTAGCATCATTATCTCCGTAGAACTATCCCCGAAGGACGAGGTAATCATCCGCGTCAAGGACGACGGCGTGCCTATCACCAAAGAAAACACCGACCAGATTTTCATCCCTTTTTACACCACCAAGGAAGGCGGTTCGGGCATTGGACTCAGCCTTTCGCGCCAAATAATGCGCCTCCACAACGGCACTCTCGACCTCGAACAGAGCGACGAGCAGATGACGGTTTTTGTGATGAAATTTTTGTAATAAGACGTTTTTATCCATATTGAAAAAAATTTTGCTTTTCTGTTGCATCGTATCAAAAAAAAATCTATCTTGCAGCACTAATTTTTATCAAAACTTTTAATTCTTAACCAAACATGCAAGACATATCATCATTAATCTGGATAGTGCCGGTGTCGTCTGTCATCGCACTATTGTTTGCCTGGCTGTTCTACAAAAAAATGATTGCAGCCAACGAAGGCAACGCCCGCATGGTGGAAATTGCGGGTTATGTCCGTGAGGGCGCGATGGCGTACCTCAAACGGCAGTACAAAGTAGTTATCAAAGTGTTCATAGTGCTTGCCGTGCTTCTGCTCGGATTGGCGTACATGGGCGTTCAAAACCCCTTTGTGCCGATTGCGTTTCTGACGGGCGGATTTTTCAGCGGTCTGTGCGGCTACCTCGGCATGAAGACTGCCACCAACGCTTCCTCGCGCACGGCTCAGGGTGCGAGCGAGAGCCTCAACCGTGGACTCCAAGTGGCGTTCCGCTCCGGCGCAGTGATGGGATTGGTGGTCGTTGGATTCGGCCTCTTGGACATCGCGCTGTGGTTCTTATTGTTGAAGGAGGTGGTATTCACCCCTGAAAACATGAAAGACGGTCTCGAAATCCTCGGTCTCACCTTCGTGCATCCCGGCACCACCGAGCATCAAAAACTCATCGAAATCACCGCCACGATGCTTACATTCGGCATGGGCGCATCCACTCAGGCGCTCTTTGCACGTGTGGGCGGCGGCATCTACACCAAGGCTGCCGACGTGGGAGCCGACCTCGTGGGCAAGACCGAAGCCGGAATCCCCGAAGACGACCCGCGCAACCCCGCCACAATCGCCGACAACGTGGGCGACAATGTGGGCGACGTAGCCGGCATGGGCGCAGACCTTTACGAATCTTACTGCGGTTCAATACTTGCAACAGCGGCACTTGGCGCGGCACTCCCCGGCGTGGACGCTACGGCTCAGAGCAACGCCGTAATCGCGCCGATGATTGTGGCTGCAGTAGGTATCATTCTCTCTATTGCGGGTATTTTCTTGGTAAGAACCAAGGAGAGCGCAACTCAGAAAAACCTTCTCCACGCCCTGCTACTCGGTACGGGCGGCAGTTCGGCGTTCATCCTGGCTGTCATCGCTTGTATGGCGGCATTGGGATGGATTTCGTGGGGTATATTTGGCAGCGCAATCGCAGGTCTTGCGGCTGGCGTCATCATCGGTCAGGGTACAGAATATTACACCTCCGACGAATACAAACCCACCAAGGGCATTGCTAATCAGGCTCAACAGGGTCCCGCAACTACCATCATCGACGGCATCGCTGTCGGAATGTTCTCTACGTGGTTGCCCGTCGTAACCATCGTTGCCGGCATTGTGATTGCATTTTGGAGTGCTGGCGGTTTTGAGGCTGGCGGATTTGCAAAAGGCGTTTACGGCATCGGTTTTGCCGCCGTCGGCATGTTGTCAACATTGGGCATCACACTTGCAACCGACGCATTCGGACCTATCGCCGACAATGCCGGTGGCAACGCCGAGATGAGCGGTCTCGACCCCGAAGTACGCAAACGTACCGACGCCCTCGACGGCCTCGGCAACACCACCGCCGCCACAGGCAAAGGTTTTGCAATTGGCTCTGCCGCACTCACCGCGATGGCTCTCCTCGCCGCCTACATGGAGGAAATCAAAATGTGGATTGGCAAGACTCCCGACAAACTCGCCGACTTCCTCGCCGTTACAGGTGCAAAAGACATCGCATCTGCTACAATGGACAATTTCATCCAGTATTTCCAGCTCAATATCTTCAACCCGATGCTCCTCGGCGGCGTCTTCATTGGCGCAATGATGGCGTTTGTATTCTGCGCAATGACAATGAAAGCAGTTGGTCGTGCGGCCGGCAAGATGGTGGAGGAAGTTCGCCGTCAGTTCCGCGAAATCAAGGGCATCCTTGATGGCAAGGCTACTCCCGAATACGCTAAGTGCGTAGAAATCAGTACTGCCGGTGCTCAGAAGGAAATGGTAATACCGTCAATAATTGCAATCGTGGTTCCCGTGGCAACAGGTTTGGTGCTTGGAGTTTCGGGCGTGATTGGTCTGTTGGTAGGTGGTCTCTCCGCCGGATTCACCCTCGCCGTAATGCTCAACAACGCTGGCGGCGCGTGGGACAATGCCAAGAAGTTTGTCGAGAAGGGCAACTACGGCGGCAAAGGCTCTGACACTCACAAGGCAGCGGTAATCGGCGACACCGTCGGCGACCCGTTCAAAGACACTTCGGGTCCCTCGCTCAACATCCTTATCAAATTGATGAGTATGGTTTCGGTTGTAGTTGCAGGCTTGACGCTTGTATTCTCGCTGTTCTAAGGATTTGCGACTACTGAATTATAAATGAGGTTGTCTTTTGATAGGCGACCTCATTTTTTATGGCCAAATTGCCAAGTAAAATTGCGCCAAATTGCCAAGCGAAAATGCGCCAAATTGCCAAGCGAAAATGCGCCAAATTGCCAAATTTTTGATAAAAAATTTTTTTATTTCAGAAATAAAACGTAGATTTGCAGCAAATTACAAAAAGCTAACGATATGGACACGAATTACAGGAAACGAGTGGCAGATAGTCAGTTGGAAGACTTGTTGGAGGCGGTAGGCGCGGTCTTGATAGAGGGACCGAAAGGCTGTGGCAAAACCACAACTGCCGAACAGCACGCCAACAGTATTTTGTATATGGACGACCCCGAAAAAACGCGGCAATACCATCAGATGGTTCAGACAAATATACGTTATATATTGCAGGGCGCAAATCCTCGCTTGATTGACGAATGGCAGACCGCTCCCGAACTTTGGGATGCGATCCGTTTTGAAGTTGACCATAGGAAACAGGATGGTTTGTTTATGCTGACAGGCTCGGCAGTCCCCGCCGACTTCTCGAAAATTAACCATTCGGGAGCGGCACGTTTTGGCTGGCTCACAATGCGACCGATGAGCTTGTGGGAGTCAGGCGAATCATCGGGCGATGTCAGCCTCGCAAATCTTTTTGCCAACAATAAAAAAATTGAGGGTGTCAGTTCGTTGTCCATTAATGACTTAGCGTATGTGTTATGTAGAGGTGGATGGCCGGGTGCATTGCTCAAAAAAAGCAAAAAGGCGGCGTTGACGTTGGTGCAGGAATATTATCATGCCATCGTCAAATACGACATTTCGAGGGTGGACGCCGTGACAAAAGATGAAGAACGTACTAAAAGGATTATGCGGTCTTATGCTCGCAACCAAGGAACGCAAGTCTCGATTTCGTCAATCAAAGCCGACATTGCTGTCAACGAGGTGGAAGATATTAGCGATGTAACAATAGAGAAATATCTTAGTGCATTGCGTAAAATCTTTGTAATAGAGGATATTGCGGCATGGAATCCCAATCTTCGTAGCAAAACCGCCATCCGTACTTCCGACACTCGGTATTATGTGGATCCTTCAATAGCTTGTGTTGCAGTTGGATTGGGACCCGACGATTTGATAGAAGATCTCAATACTTTCGGACTGTTTTTTGAAACACTCTGTATGCGCGACCTGCGTGTGTATGCGGATTCGTTGGGTGGTCAGGTTTACCATTACCGCGACAAAAACGGTTTGGAATGTGATGCAGTAATCCATTTGAGAAATGGATCTTATGGTCTGATAGAAGTCAAACTTGGCGGCGACAAACTCATTGAGGAGGGTGCTGCAACGCTTAAAAAGTTAAGCGAAAAAATCGACACAAACAAGATGAAGCAGCCTTCGTTTATGATGGTTTTGACCGGCGTTGGCGACTACGCCTATATGCGCACCGATGGCGTTATGGTGGTTCCGGTTGGCTGTCTTAAAAACTGAATCTGCCAATAGTGAAACTGCACATTCCCCCGAAAAAGTGTAATTTTTTTGTAGGATTCCCCCGAAAAGTGTAAATTTTTCTCAGGATTCCCCCAAAAAAGTGTAAATTTTTTGTCTGATTCCCCCGAAAAAGTGTAAATTTGCAGAGTAAATTTAAGAAATTTTGCTATGAAACGATTGATTTATAACGAATTAAAGAATTGGAAGGATAAAGCCAATCGTAAACCGCTGATTTTGTTGGGTGCAAGACAGGTAGGAAAGACATATATATTGAAAGAATTTGGGCGAAATGAGTTCAAAAATATGGTGTATGTCAACTGCCATCAAAACGAATTCACTAACAACTTGTTTCGCGACCTGATGACGGACAGGATTGTTACCGAAATCGAAAGGTTTTACGACACAAAGATTGTCAGCGGCGAAACGTTGTTGGTATTCGACGAAATTCAGGAGGCGCACAACGGCATCGCGTCGTTGAAATATTTTTGTGAGGATCAGCCAAACCTTCACGTTGTTGCGGCGGGTTCTATGTTGGGAATATCATCGCGTTACGGTGAATCATATCCTGTTGGCAAAGTAGAAACGATACGGATGTATCCTATGAGTTTTAAGGAATACCTTATGGCAAAAGAAAAAAAAGAACTCTTAGAAGTGCTTGATGCATTGGATTGGGATACAATGAAAGTTATGGATGCAACTTTACAAGAATATTTGCGCCAATATTTTTTTACTGGCGGAATGCCCGAAGCGGTAAAGACTTACATCGAAACCAATGACACAAATTTGGTGCGAAAAGTTCAGTGTGAAATTATCGAAACATACGAAAGTTATTTTTCAAAACATACCAAAACCCAAGCCGAAAATATGCGTCGTGTTTGGAACAACATCCCCGCGCAGTTGGCACGTGAAAACAAGAAGTTCGTTTTTGGTGCGGTGAGCAAAGGTGCGAGGGCTGCGACATACGAAGAAGCAATACAATGGCTTGTGGATGCCGGATTGGTATATAAAGTGGAGCGTGTACGCGATCCATCGATGCCGCTTAAATTTTACGCCGATTCGTCTGCCTTCAAACTTTTCGTATTGGACTGTGGACTTTTGGCGTGTATGTCGGAGGCAAATCCTAATGCAATGCTTTTGGGTACTAATGCGTTTATCGAGTTCAAAGGCGCATTCACTGAAAATTACGTGCTGCAACAGTTGAAGGCGGCGGGCTATCGGTCTGTTTTTTATTATTCCAAGGAAAAATCCACTATGGAAATCGACTTTCTATTCCAAACCGCCGACCGCATTGTCCCTGTGGAGGTCAAAGCCGAGGAAAATGTAAAAAGCAAATCGCTTTCAACATTCGTCAACTTTGAGTTTAAAGCCCGCAATTTCAAGGCTCTGCGTATTTCTATGCGCCCGTACATAGACCAAGGATGGATGGAAAATATTCCGCTGTACGCGGCGGAAGGGTATGGAAGGAGAGGGTGACACACCCCTCCGCCGTTTCCTGTGCATCCCTCTCAATACATCATCCCAAACACCCACAGCGGTATTCTATTCTTTCTGCCGATTTCAGTGTTGTCGATGGCTAAATACTAATTGTTGGACAGGTCTTTGATTTTGTTGAAGGCTAAAAAAATGTTTCTAAACACTTTTTTTGCCCCAAAAAAATGTTTGCAAACACTTTTTTTTACCTATAAGCCTACAACTTGACAAATTATTTTACTTCCGAAACTATGTTTTTTAGGTAGTTTCGGATAAGATATAACAATATATTTTGCATTTTGTGAGGCTGCACATTTTTTTTGCTGATTCGTCATATTTCCATATTTTTGCGCGAAACAAAATAACATCAAGTAATGGATATACAAAGATATATGTTATTTTTTATTAACATTCCGTCAGATTGCCACGATTTTTGTATTTTTGCGCCGTAGAAAACAACCGAGTTTTTTAGATGAGAACAATTTTTGTGTTTGCCCATTTTTTAGCGTTGCTGCTTGTCTTATGTGCGCTGCACTCCACGGCGCAAGATGCCGCATACGTCAAAAAATACGGCAACTTACTGTCTGTAAAATCTTTCTTGTACAACAACGAGTTTTCGTTTCGCAACCATTCCTCCGGGCTTAGTTACGTGCCAGACTTGCATACGGGCATCGGCGTGGGCGTTTGGTGCAAGTATTTCCCGTTTGACATTTGTTACCGGCAGGAACTCTCGCCGGCAATAGGTGTCGAAAAAAACTACAAGCGCATCAGGAGCGTCGATATGCAGTTGCGCGGTTACAACAGGTTTTTTGCCGGCGACATATACATACAGCGTTACAGCGGTTTTTACGAGTCGATAGAAAACCGTTACCATGTCAAGAGCAGCGAGTTGGCGGATCTCACCTACAATCCCGACATCAAGGTTTCGCTTTTTGACATGGTGGGCAAATATATCTTCAACAACGAGGAGTTTTCGTACAAGGCGGGTTTTACGGCGGGCGAGCGTCAGCTGATATCGTGCGGCAGTGCCACTGTGGGCGCGGCGTTGTACTATCTTCGCATCCGTTCCGACAGCCTCCTGCTCAAAAAGCAGAGTTGCGACCTCCGCTCGTGCAATCTCGGAGTTAACGGCGGCTATGCCTACAATTATGTCTTTGGCCGTCATTCCACGCTATTTGCATCGGGCATGATAGGACTCAACGCGAGTACGTCCATTTTTAAGGGCTGGGTTTCCGACAAGATACACCTCTCGCCGGTCTTTCACCTCAAAGGCGCGTACTGGCTCAATTATAATAAGTGGTCGTTTGGCATCACCACTACTTATAATATCATCCACCACTCCCTTGGCGACGAAATCACCGTATATGTGCATACGAGGCGCACGGAAGTGGTGGTGATGAGGCGGCTGTGGGTGAAACAGAAGGAGAGGACTATTTCCCCGGCTCAATAATCCTGTAACGTCCGCTCAGATGCATCACGGCAAACAGCCGGAGCAAGCCGTCGTAATATTCGTCGTAGAAACCATCTGCAAGCGGCTCGTGTTTCAAGTTCCAGAGCGCGTCCACAAATTCCTTTGCCTTATCGTGCTTGCACATCACTGATGCCGCGCCGAGTGTGGCTACTATGCCCACCGAATGACGCAACGCCCTTGGAAAACCGCCCGCCGGCAGTATCTCGTCGCCTTCGGGACGGGTGCCGTCCACGCGGTATTGGTCCACATAGTCGTTGATGCCCTGCGAATAGAAGAAGTTTTGGATTTTTTCGCCGTAAGCGCGTTGCCATGTCTTGTCGGCGCAACTCCATTCGTAGTCGAGGGCGATGTTCATAGGCACGCGCCACGAGTCGTAGCGGAAATTGTTGCCGCCGTTTCTCCTGCCGCCAAAACCTTGCATCTGCGAGCCGTCGTAGTTGCAAAGGTCGGGGTTGAGTCCGGTGGTGTCGTTGATGGCGGCGTGGAGAAATTCGCGTGATTTCTTGGCGCACTCGTTCCAAAAGTCGGCTCTGCCGTCGTCTGCCCATTTGGCCCACACCTCATAGAAGGCGGGGATGTGGTACGACGGGTCGGTGAACCTCTGACCAAATCCGTCGGGCGTAAAGGTAATCAACTTTGTGGTCGGGTCGATGAGGTAGATGCTCATCTTGGGGATGGTAACAGTGTCGTTGTTCCTCATAAAAGGCGGCAACATGTTCTTTGCCTCCTCCTCCGGAATGTCGCGGGGCATTATGTTGTTGAGGATGTTTTGCGCCTCGGCCTTGTAATTGATGCCGGAGTCGTTGCCCCAGCGGTTGGAAGCGAATATGAGCGAGGTGATAAAATACAATTCGCCGTCGGAAGCCGCGCCCTCTGCGTTGCGTGTGCCGTCTATCTTGCAACTCCATGCAAAATATCCCTTGCGCACACCGTCCTGATGCTGCATGTAGTGCTTGGTCCAACGCCAGATGCGGTCAAAAATGTCCTTCCTGTCCATCTGTACCGCCACCATCAAGCCGTAAGACTGTCCCTCTGTGCGCACGTCCTTGTTTTTGACATCCGATACGTAGCCCATCGAGTCGCCAACCTCGAAGTAGATGCGGTTTTTGCCAAAGAAAACATCGTTGAAGATGCCGTCCACTTTGGCGTCGATGTCTTGCTGCGAATATCCCGCCTCTTGGAATACGTTGCGGTATTCGCCGGTTTCAAATGCGCCCTTCTCCCACGGTGTCAATGTCTTCTGACACGAAACAATGGTGGCGCACAATGCTAATGTTGCTAATAGTAGTCTTTTCATAATTTAGAAAAAATGTTTGGTTATTGATGCCGCAAAAGTAAGGATAAAAATTGGAATTTCAGGTGGGGTAGGGGAGTTTTTTTTGTTATTGCAATTGTCCCCACCGCTTTCCTTCGTTGGCAACGCCTATCAGGTCCAAAACTCTCCATACCACAGTATCTGCCGCCTCTTCGATGTTGGCAGGGCGCGAATAAAACGACGGTGTTGCCGGGCAGATGATTCCGCCTGACAAGGTAACGGTTTCCATGTTGCGGATGTGGATGAGGCTGTAAGGAGTTTCGCGGATTACGAGTACGAGAGTTTGGCGTTCTTTTAATGCAACGTCTGCCGCACGGAGTATCAGCGTGTCAGATACGCCGCCCGCAATCCTCCCAAGTGTGCCCATGGAACACGGACACACCACCATTGCGTCGCTGCAACTGCTGCCCGACGCAAAAGGCGCGTTAAAATCGTTGTCGGCATACAAAACCGCCTTGCTGCCAATCTTGATGCCGCCTATTTCCTGACGGCATATTTCTTCGGCATTGTGCGACATCACGACGGATATTTTTGATATTTGGGGGGATTCCGCGAGGTAGTGCAACAATCTTTGTGCATAAATGCTGCCGCTCGCCCCCGTTATTGCCAATACTACGTGCATTGTCTTTTCCGTTTAAAAACTGCCACCGTAGGTGGCGTCGATTTCGTCCAGGAGACCCATTATTTCGTTGATGTCCATGGATGTTACAAGGTGCATACGGTATGTTTTAAAATCGGGCAACGCCTTGAAATACTGCGAGTAATGTCTGCGCATTTCAAGGATTCCGCGCTTGTCTCCCTTCCATTCCATTGATTTGGTAAGTTGGAGTTTTGCAAGGCGCACTCGCTCGTGTACGTCGGGTTCGGGGGGCAGTATGCCGGTTTCCAGATATTCCTTGGTGGTCTTAAAAATCCACGGACAGCCCACCGCCGCCCTGCCTATCATTATGGCGTCGATGCCGTAGCGGTCTATCATCTGCTTGGCTTTGAGCGGCGAATCCACGTCGCCGTTGCCGATGATTGGGATGTGCATTCGGGGATTGTTTTTTACCTCGCCGATTAGCGTCCAGTCTGCCTCGCCCTTGTAAAGTTGCATCCTCGTGCGGCCGTGTATTGCAAGAGCCTGTATGCCAGTGTCTTGCAGACGCTCGGCAAGGGGTACTATTATTTTGGAGTTGTCGTCCCAGCCGAGTCGCGTCTTTACGGTAACGGGGATTTCGGGGACGGCCTGCACCACGCGGCGGGCAATCTCCACCATCAGGTCGGGTGTTTGCAAGAGGCCTGCGCCGTCGCCGCGTGTGGCAATTTTTTTGACGGGGCAGCCGCAGTTGATGTCGATGAGGTCGGGCTTCATCTCCGCCGCCATACGCGCCGCCTCCACCATGTGGTCGGGGTCGTGTCCGTATATCTGTATGCCCACGGGACGCTCGTAGTCTTCTATGTGCATCTTCTTAACCGTGCGGTCGATGTTGCGTATCAACGCCTCGCTTGCTATAAACTCCGTATATACCAGGTCTGCGCCGTACTGCTTGCAGATGTAGCGGAACGACACGTCCGTTACGTCCTCCATCGGCGCGAGTATCAGCGGATAATGCTGTATCTCTATGTTTCCTATCTTGAACATGGGTTTTCTGAAAATTTTATGCAAAGTAACAAACTTTTCTTTGAAATCCAAAATCTAAATACTAACTTTGCGCCGAAAAACATTATAAACAAATCACATCAGCATGAAAGATTTTCTTATAGAGATATTCGACGACTTGTCGGATTATCTGATACTTTGCTTCAGGGGATGGGGGTGTAGTAATGAAGCAGCCACCATCTTCAAAAATATCATCAACTTTATATTCATTGCCTGTATCGCCGCAGTTAGTTGGTATATTGCCAAAGTAATCATTATCAGGGTGATACACATGATAGTCTATAAGACTGAAAACAAGTACGACGACCAACTTGTAAACCACAAGGTAGTGGAGCCGCTGAGCCAGATATTCCCGGCATTGTACATCTATTACCTGATACAGTTTGCCGTAACCGACCAAGAATGGGTGGATCGAATACGCACGTGGTGTTTGTCGTGGAATGTGTTCTCGTTGATAATCATTCTCTTCCGCGCCATCGACGCAGTGCACGACATCATTGCCGACATCCTCGCCCAGAAACAGCGCAAGACCAACATCCGAGGCTACGTCCAGGTGGCAAAAATCATTATCGGCTTGTTTGGCGGTTTTGGTATCATCGCTATCTTGATTGATGAAAATCCGCTCTCGATGTTCGGCGGACTTGCTGGTATCTCGGCAATCTTGATGTTGGTGTTCAAGGATTCTATATCGGGTTTTGTGGCGAGCATCCAGCTTACCTCGCTCGACATGGTGAAGATGAACGACTGGATTACCATGTCTGGCCGCAACATCGAAGGCAACGTTGTGGAGATAACGCTCAACACCGTCAAGGTGAGGAACTTCGACAATTCGGTGGTAACTGTCCCCACCGCCAATTTGATGATGGAATCCTTCATCAACTGGAGCAATATGCAGGAAATGGAGGCGCGCCGCATGAAGCGCACGATTATGATAGACGCTAATTCTATCTCAATCGCCACCCCCGATTTGCTCGACCGTTTGAAGAAAAATCCGCTTCTCACCCAATACATCGAGGAGCGCGCTAAGGAGGCCGCCGACCCAACCGACAATCTCACCAACTTCGACAAGCGCGAAATCACCAACCTCGAACTTTTCAGGAAATACATAGAGTTTTATATCAAGGCCAACTATCAGATTTTCAAGAAGTACAAGCCTACCACCATTACCGACGATAATGGCAACTCCCGCGAACTTTACATCATCGACGACAAGGAAGACTTCATCAAACTCCACGGCGAGAACGCTTCGCAATATCTTATGGAGTACAAGGGCAAGACCATCATCGGCGATTTTGAGAAGTTTATCAAGGAGTGCAAGCAGTCGCTCATCATGGACAAGAAAGACAAGAAGACTTACTATCCAATCCGTACGGTAAAAAACACCACCTACATCAACGACCGCGCCAAGACTTTCATGCAGACCAAGCGCATTGTAATCAAGGAAGGAACTTTTGTGGAGAACGGACACCTGATGGTTCGCCAGATGCAGTCCACCGCTACGGGTGTGCCGTTGGAGGTGTATTGCTTCACCAAAATCACCGAATGGGCTAATTTTGAGAAAATACAGTCGGCGTTCTTCGAGCATCTCTTTGCGGTAATCAAGGAGTTTGATTTGAAGACCTACCAACTTAGCCGGGACGAGGTGCGCGGCATCGACAAACTCTAACATTCTGCCGACATGAAGGCTTTTGTATTGATTTTCACGTTGATAATGACGCTTGACGCTGTGGCGCAGCAGTCTGTTGTGGTGCCGATGAAGGCTCAGACGCTTATCGACGCTTATCCCGACATGCACCTCACGTACCGCGACAACAAAATTGTGTTTCCCGACGGCACCGAAATAGTATATGACGACGGCAAACAGAAGAATTTTGTAGAAACGCTTGATTACAGCGACGTGGAGGACATGTTTTCGATGGAGTACGACACCACGTCCGCCGCGCCAAAATACTTGAACGATTGCGGTCGCAGCCGCTCGGAGGCGTTGTTTAAGAAGATGTACGGAAGCACCGCCGCCGAAGTGCAAAAGAATCTTGTGAAGATAGAATGGTTTGGTCAGCAAATCCCAATCACCAAAATCAACGGCGTTGACAAGCATTTAACGGCTGTATATCAGGAACTTAAAGACCGTCCTGAATTGAGGAAATATCTTTTGCAGGCTTCGTCGTTCTACTGGCGGCAGGTGCGCGGTGCCAACCGTCTGAGTGCGCATAGTTATGGCATAGCATTCGACATCAACGTTGCCAATTCCAATTACTGGCTCTGGGCAAACAAGGGCAAGACCGAGACCGACTCCATCAAATACGCCAATCGAATCCCCATGGAAATTGTGAGGATTTTTGAGCGGCACGGCTTTATCTGGGGCGGTCGCTGGTATCATTACGACACCATGCACTTTGAGTACAGACCCGAATTTTTAGGAAGAAAATAATATATTGTTTTGAAAACTTAATAAAATCCATTTACTATGAGAAGAATATTTTTTGCACTGCTTGCAATTTGCTTTGTAATAGCATCTTGCGGCACTCAGTCCGAGAATAAGGAGGGCTTCAAAATTAAGCGCGGCACCAATCTCAGCCACTGGCTTTCGCAAAGCACCGAGCGTGGCGAAAAACGCCGCCTTCACATTCAGGAAGACGATTTTGCAAGGCTCGACAGCCTCGGATTCGACCACGTGCGCATCCCTATTGACGAGGAGCAGTTTTGGGACGAGCAGGGCAACAAGTTGCCAGAGGCATGGGGATTGCTGAAAAACGCCCTCAACCTCGCCCGCAAGTACAACATCCGCGCCATCGTGGATCTCCACATCATCCGTGCGCATTA
>CAMJWL010000050.1 GCA_946409405.1 uncultured Bacteroidales bacterium | reverse complement strand
CGGCAGCGTCGGCGATTCCGGCGTCGGCGGTGCATATTATATAAATGTCGGCGTCGTCGGGAATCGCGCAAGGATTTTTGCGGCTGTAAACTCCCGACACACAATGCCCCGCGCCTTGTATTGCCGGTACAAGGCTGTACGCGAGGTTGCCGTTGCCAATGATAAATGCTTTCATAGTTTCAGTCGCAAAGTTAAGAAATTATTTGTTTGTTGTTATTCTGTCTCGAAAAAATTTCCACTCAAAAACCGCAATATTTCAAAAATAAGTCTATCCAAAATTTTTTTCCATTTGTGGTGTAGAAATTTTTTTGTTGGTAGGAAAATTGTTATTACATTTGCGATAACATTGACGTAACACTTCACCGCTCAGAAAATGCAACTGAAAGCCGGATATTTCACCAATGGCATCGAGACGCTCAAAACGTCTGATACTATGGCTGTTAAGGTAGATGCGTTGCTCGAAAGCCTGTCGTATTTCGACCTCGACACCGACATCGCCTTGCTCGAAACGTGCGATGACGCAGCCGTCGCCCTCATACACAACATCGTGTCGAGGGGCGCGCCTACGTATGCCTCGCAGTTTGTGGAGGACATTCTCTCCACCACGATAGGCAAGACATTGAAGCGCATCGCCGACAATGGCTCCATATACCGCGACATCCAAAAACAGGAGGTCAAGGATATGGTATTCAGGGCGTTGCACATCATCGACCCGCGCATCAAGGCTACAATGGAGCGCGACGACTCCGACCCGAAGGCGCAGATGATATACGACTTTATGGCTACCGGCGCGGTGCCGTCGCAGGGCGACTACCTGTGGCAACTCGCCGAGACGGGCAGGAAGTACAGCGACGTGTTCAAATATTCCCCGAAATTCCGCCGTCATTTGGACATTTTGGCGCAGGATTACAATTTCATCAATGAGCATTGCGACCTGTCATTTGCCGCGCCATACAGCGCAAACACCGCCGATTGTGTTACGTTCCTCTTCGACCCGACTTCCACATCTTCGTCCGACAACATCGACTACATCACCGAGGACAAGATTGCGGAACTCCTGAAAAGCATCAACGTTGCCGGGCGCGTCATCGTCAAAAAATCCGACAACCCATACGAACGCACCGAGGAACTCTCCAATTTTGTCCAAAACGAGTATTTCGACGTTGTTAGGGACAATTACAATTCGCCCTTATACAAGACTGACGACGGCATCGAGGCGTTGCAGATAGCACTCACGCCGCTCGCCATCGCCCGCATACAAAAGGTTGTGTTGGAGGCGATTAATAGTGGCGCGCTCTCACTCGACGCACGCTCGTGGCACATTGGCGTCATCGAAAGGGACGTGCCGTGCGCATTCCTCGCCTTTGAGGATTTGAAGCAGCATTTCAACAAACTTTTCCTTCTCGAAAACAATGGCAGAAGGTTCCCGAATGTAAAACTCGAAATCTTCCACACCGAGGAGTTTGCCACTACGGAACTCAACCTTCTTTATCAGGGCAGCAGGGACGATGTTTCGGAGTTCAACCCATTGACAGCCTACGACTTATTGATAGATATTTCGGTGCTGATGCGCCGCAGTGCGCTCGATACGCCGCCCCGCACCATCGCCGCCAAATACGCCGTCATCAGGTCTGCACACACGCCGTCGGCCGACACGCACCTGATGTTCAACGCCTATATGCATTACGACATCAATCTCTCGCAAGATGTTGAGGATGAGGAAGATGTTGATAATAATGATGATGACGACGACGATGCAACGTCATACAGCGAGCAGGGGGATGCGTTGTTGTTTTTCTTGAAAAACATCTTCGCCAAAAATTCCTTTATGGACGGACAAGCGGCTACCATCGCGCAACTTCTCAATGGCAACAACGTCCTTCACATCTCCGCGCCCGGCACAGGCAAATCGCTGATAATGTTGTTTGTAGCGATGATGAAACCGGCATACAGTTTCATCCTGCCGCCTACGCTTGCCGTGATGAAGACGCAATTCCGCGCACTCCGCAGCCGCAAGATAGACATCGATTATTACATCAACCCCGTCCTCCAAAACTCCTACGACCGCTCGATGGCTGTCAAGGAAGTTACGAAGGGACGCTCGTTGATAACATTGATATCTCCATCGTTGATACACGACCCGTACATACGCGGCGTGTTCCACGAGATAGATTCGCTCAATATCCCGCTCGCCTACATTATGATAGACGAGGCGCAGAGACTCTCGCTCCAAACCACCGAATACCGCGCTTATTATCAGGATATTAGCAATATAATAGCCAAGAATTTCAGCGACGACAATACCACTGCACTCCGCATAGGCGCGTTTAGCAGCACGATGGAGTCCAACATCCAAAACGAAATCGCCGAAAAACTCCGCACAGACATTTCGCTCGTCCAAAAGCCCGACCTGAGCAAGATAGACATTACTGTACGTGAGATAGATATGGCAACGGTTGGCAACGAAAACGAGAGTTACCTCTCCCAAAAACTCAAACAGGTGGAGGCCTCAAAACTCATTTCCGCCGACGCCGCCAAGACCAAGCCGACGCGAACAATTGTGCTTTCGTGGACGCCGCCATTCGACACCAAGAGCCCCGACGGCGAGCCTAATATGGTGGCGGGTCTCGACACCAAGTTTTATAACGGCGACATCGACGAGGACGGCACAGTAATCACGAGCAGCGAGGCGACGGCAAGTATGAAGTCGATTTTTGACTTTTGCGAGGGCGACGGTATGGTGCTTTCAGGCACTTATTCCGCCGGCGTGGGCATTACTGCGCCCAACGTTGGACGCATTATCCTGATGGAGCCGCCGATGAGTTTGGACAGTTTTTGTCGCCTGAGCGGACGCGCCGATAGCAGCAAGCCGCCAAAGATAGACATCCTCCTCAACACCGCGCCCAAGGATTTTCTCGGACAGGAGACCGTGCGCGACGATATGGGCAACCTTTCGACGGCGCAGAATATCATAGCCACCAATTTTGACACGGCGGCGAGCCTCACGCGCCTTCTCGACCTTGCGCCCGGCGCGTCCAAGGAAAAGACTGTGATGCATGAGATTTTGGACGGCGTGATGTTCCCCGAGCGCACCGACCGTCAGAATATCATTGAGGCTGTCTTCAACGAGTTTAATGTGGTGATAGAGACCGACACCGAACCTATGGTGCGCCCCTATCAACTCTACATCTACACGCAAAACCGCACCAAGAGTCTCGGCTACATCGACTTCCGTAGTCGCACCCTAAATATGCCTGAGATGCAATACGACAGGCCGTTGGCGGAGAAGATACAGTCGTATATTTTGGACATCATCAACGACAATACCGACGACCCCTTGGCATACCTCGCATCGATGGAAAACGAATCGCCCGCCGAGGAAAACGACGGCATCCAAACCGCCCTCGACGCCATTATGGAAGGCAAGAAGACGCAGGTGGTCATTCCTTTTTATAACAACACTTTTGCCGACGCCGCCAACTTGCTCAATCAAAACCTCGGCACATCTGTCAAGGCACTTGATTTGCTGCATTGTTACGGCAAGACCGACAATTACAACGACTTTGAGAAACTCATTGCCGCCGAGACCGACGCACGTCCGCGCACCCTCGAAGACCGCCGCAAATTGGAGTTCAGAAACCTCTACGCCAAGATGCGCAACGGCAAGGACACATTGCTCGCGGTGTCGAGATTGAAGGAGATAGACATCATCGACGATTACCTCGTCAACCGCGCCACGGGTACTGTTACTGTAAATCTGACAAAGCACAACAAGGATTTCTATCGTATGAAACTCCTGCCCATCTTGCAGCGAAACCTCACCAAAGAGCGTATGCTTGCCTATATGACGGACATCGAGGAGGAGAAATACCTTGTGATGGAAAAATACACCGACGTCCTCATCGACTTTTTCTACTCGGAGATTTATCCGTTGTACGAGAGGTCGGCTATGGAATCGAGCAAGTTTTTCAAGGCGGTTCTCGACCGTCAGAAAAACGATACAATCACCAAACAGAGTGTGGTAAGCAATTTGCAAAACTATTTCACGTCGCGGTACAAATGCAGTTTTGTATTTGGCGAGAATATCGCCGAAAATTCGGGCAGCGTTGACAAGATATTTGGCCTGATAGAGAACGCGGGCAGCAACATCAATTCGCTGATGAACCTCCAAGAGACCATCAGCCTCGACACGCCCGAAAACCGCACCGCCGCCAACAAAATCATCTACGGTTATTGCCGCCTGTTTACCGACAAGACGCAGACAGCGCAGAGCCGTTACGACGCATACGCCAACATCAGCGACGGACTCTCCGAATACCGTAGAGAACACACCGTCAAGGAGTTTGAGGAGCAGTTGGAGACCATCACCGACAAGATAGCGAGCGAAAACCTCGACCTCAAAGCCGAGGCGGAGGATCTTCTCCCGTTGCAGATAAACCACCAATGGCTGCGTTGGTTCAACAAGGAGGTGCTGAAAGTGCCTCTCGAACCCGCCGCCGCGCAGTAACAGATTTAGAAACCTATTTACTTCAAAGATATGAAAGAACTTATCAACAACGAACTCGTACAGTTGCAGAAGGATTTGGAAAACCTTCAATCGGCAAGCAATATGATTTCGCAGGCGGGCAAGGCGTCCGACGCGGTAATCAATGAGGCGAAGGGCATCCACGAGGATTTTGCCAAGAATCTCGACAAACTCACGTCCCTTTACACCGAGTTCCTTGAAGCCGCCAACAAGCAGTCGGACCAAAACCAACAACTCGTCGTTGAGCACGTGCGCAGCACCATCACCTCGCAGACGTCGCTTTTGGACCGTTACAACGACCTCGTGCAGACCGCCAACAACAATGTCAAGGCGTTGTATGACAAGGCTGTGGCGTCGCAAGCCGAGAATATCGACCGTCTTGTGGAGGAAAGCACCAAGAAACTCGACGCGCAGAGCCAACTCGTTAAATCCAACGCCGCCGCCGCCGCCCTCAACGTGGAGACGGTGAAGGATGCGTATCTCAAACAATCTGCCGAGACCGACAAACTCCTGAGTTCATACCTTGAACTCGCGCAATCCACCGCCGAACTCAAAGACAAAATCGAAAGCGTTGACTTCCCCTCGCGCCTCGACACCATCTCGCGTCAGATTCTCGAATACACCGAGCAGCAGAAGGCTTTGAATGAGACTTCCGCTAAGATATTGGAGGCGGTCAAGAGCGACAAAGTCCTCAAACAAGCACAGAGCAACGAGAAGACCCTCTCGTCCATCAAGACTATTGCCACGTGCGTGTTGATATTCGTATTGCTCGGCGTCGCAGCAGTGGCGTACTTGATATTTAAGGGGATGCATTAGGATGTTGGAATGTAGGCGGCGTGTTGGAATGCAGGCGGCTCGCCTGCCAATTAAGCGGGCGAGCCGCCCGCATCCCAACGCGCTGCCGCACTCCATTGACCGCACTCCAAACAAAAACACTCAAATTTGCAAAAAAAAATGTGTTAAAAAGTGTAAATGCTCTGTGATTAAGTTTTTGATAATCAGTTATATAGTCGGAAAATACAACAAAAAAAGTCAGCCAAATTCACGAAAAAATGATGAATTTGGCTGACTTTTTTTGGATTATTGGGTGTAAAAACCTATATTTGTAACGGATTTTAAACATCAATTTTGGTTATGAAATCGGATACAATCATAGGCAGGAAAAAGGAGATTGAAGTTTTGAACTCGCTTCTGAAATCTTCTAAATCGGAATTCGCCGCCATCTACGGGCGACGAAGGGTGGGCAAGTCGTTTCTTGTGGAGGAGGTTTTCAGGGGCAAAATCGTCTTCAAAATGGTAGGCACGTACATCAAAGACTCTGATGACATGACGTATAAGTCGCGGCAACTCACGCACTTCTACAAGGCTCTTATTGACAGCGGCTTCCGAACTTCCGACCCCGTGCCAACTAATTGGCTCGATGCTTTCAGAATGTTGCGACAGTTTCTCGCAGGGCATAAGGCACGGCGCAAAGTCATTTTCCTCGACGAATTGCCTTGGCTTGCGGGGCGGCAGTCGGCGGAGTTGATAGCCGAATTGGGATATTTTTGGAACTCGTGGGCGAGTGGCGAGCGCAATATTGTGCTTATTGTCTGTGGCTCGGCAACAAGTTGGATGCTCGACAATGTTATCAGGGATTATGGCGGCTTGCACGGACGATTGACGAGGATGATTCATCTGTTGCCGTTTTCGCTTAAAGAATGTGCCGAATTTTTCAAAAAACGCGGTTTCCACTTGTCGCAGTACGAAGTCGCCGTCAATTATATGGTGATGGGCGGGATTCCGTATTATATGGACAAGTTGCAGTCGGACAAGACGTTGACGCAGAATATCGACGATATTTTTTTCAAAAACAAGTCTGTGCATCAGGAGTTTGAGGATGTTTATACGGGATTGTTTGCGTCCAACGAGAGGTATGTGGATGTTGTTAAGATACTTTCGGGCAAGTTTTATGGTATGACCCGCAGCGAACTCGCCAAGGCGTCGGGCATCAGTAGCGGCGGCACGTTGTCTAAGATTATCAGCAATCTTTTGCAATCTGACATCATCCGCGAATATCCGCGAATCGGTGCGGCAAGGATGGAAAAGGTGTATCAGTTGAAGGATTTTTTCACGCTGTTTTATTTTAACTTCTTGAGCAACAATGGTTTTACACACAGCGGCAATTGGAAGTCGATACAACGCACGGCGCAGTTTTATAGTTGGGCGGGCAACACCTTTGAACTTTTGGTAACAGACCACATTCAACAACTAACTGAGGCATTGAGGATTGCAACTGTCAGCAATTCATTTTGTTATACAGGCAAATCGCCCGACGGCACGGGTGCGCAGATAGATCTTGTGATTCAGTGGGAGGGAGAGCGTACCGATTATCTATGCGAAATGAAATTTTCGGAAAACGAGTATGTTTTCAATGCTGATTATCAGCGCAATATGCTAAACAAATTGGATGCTTTCGTCAATTCTAAGCACCACAACAAGACTCATTCTGTCCAAATAGTCCTCGTTACCACCTACGGCCTCCATCAAAACGAATACTCGTCATCGGTAAATCAAGTGGTAACTTTTGAACAATTATTTCAATAATTTTTGTGTTAAAAAATGTAAATACTCTGTAGATAAGTTCCTTATAATTAATAAATTAACTTAAAATTACAACGAAAAAAGTCAGCCAAATTCACGAAAAAATGCTGAATTTGGCTGACTTTTTTTTTATAATATCTTAAACTCCACCCTTCTATTCTTGGCTTTGCCTTGTTCGGTGGTGTTGTCGGCGACGGGCTTGTCGGCGCCGTAGCCCTTGGTGCGGATGTTGTCGGCGGGGCAGCCGAGGTTGATGAGGTAATCCTTTACAGAGTCGGCGCGGCGTTGCGAGAGGGTGCGGTTGGCGTCGGCGGAACCCGAATTGTCGGTGTGGCCGGAGATTTCAAGGACGGCAGTGGGATTGCTGCGGATGAAGGCGGCAAGACGCGCAAGTTCGGGGAACGATTCGGCGCGGAGTTGGTATTTGTTGGTATCGAAAAAGATGTTTTCCAAGACGATGGCCACCTTGCCTTCGAGGATTTCGGCGATGGAGTTCATGGTGATATTGCGCTCGATGTCTTTGCCCGTGGTGAGGCCTTCGGTGTTGAGGTTGCCGGAGACAGGGTAATAACCATCCATTTCTACAAAATAGCCGTATTTTTTGCCCGCCGGAAGGGTGATGAAGTATGTGCCTTTCTGCGGGTTGCATTGGAGTGTGCCGAGGATTTTGCCGGTTTCGAGGTCTTCCCATTTGATGGTGGCGGCGAGAGGTTTGCCTGTGTTGTCGTCAACCTTGCCAAAAACTATTCCAATGGCTTCGGGGCGCATTTTTTCGGGGATTTCGACAGTGCAGATGTCAACGTTGCTGCTCGAAACTTTTGTGAACATCGCGCTCTTACCGTCGGTGGAGATGAGGTAATTGTAATCGTCGTTGGCGGTGTTGATTTCCTTGCCGAGGTTGATGGGTTCGCTCCACTGTGTCCACGAGGTGTCGCTGAGCCTTGTCGCCTTAAAAACGTCCAACTTGCCCATGCCGCAATGTCCGTCGCTGCTGAAATACAATGTCTTCATGTCGGAGGCAAGCCACGGACTGCGCTCGGCGTAAGGTGTGTTGATGGTGGAGCCGATGTTGATGGGGGTGTTCCAAGAGCCGTCGGAATTGCGCGTGGAGACGTAAATGTCGCTGTTGCCGTGGTAACTGCCATGAAAATACGATTCGTGCGGGTGGTAACGCCCTACGTTGCCTTGGCGGTCGGTGATGAAGAAAATCGCGCTGCCGTCGGGTGCAAATGATGCGTCTGCCGACCACGAATTGCCAAAATTGAGAACGGTCATTTTTTTCAAATCCTTCCAACCGTTGCGGGTACGTTCGGTGAAGTAGATGTTGGCGTCCTTATAGATGAGGAGCATATTGCCGTCGGGCGATACAGCGAGGGGTGCTTCGTTGCCAAGTGGCGTGTTGAATTGGTCGAAAGACTTGGCCTGTTGCCATGTGCCTTTGGCAAATTCGGCTACAAAGATGTCCTCGTTGCCGATGTTGTCGGGGCGACCGTTGCCGCAGAAATACAGCGTCTTGCCATCGGGGGTGATTACGGGCGCGTATTCGAGGTAGTCGGTGTTGATGGTCTTGGGGAGCGCGGTGGTCTTGGATTTGTTGCCGGGAGCGCGGAGCATGTCGGCGATGCGGTCGATGTCGGCTTTTTGGTCGGGGAATCTGTGCGAATACGACGCATATATGTCGCCCGCGTCCTTGTAACGTCCCCATTCGATGTACGGCGACACCATGCGTTGCAAGGCTACAAATGCTTGTTGGTTGGGCGCGGCTTTAGTCACGTAATTCTTGTAATACGGCAGGTAATCTTCGCTGTAAGGCATTGCGAGTTTCAGGCGGTCGGCTTCCTGCGCGATGGCGTATGCGGCGCGGTCGTCGTCGGTGTAGAAAGGGTAGGAGGGGTACTGCTTGGCAAATATGTCCATCTGCGCGAGTTCGCCCTCGGAGTAGAAGTCGGCGCAGAGTTTTTTCCAAAGTGTCTCGTATTGTGTGCGGGCTTCCTCGGCGTGTTTGGTGTTGGGGAACTTGTCGCAAAAATCCTTGAAAGCGCGGAATGTGGCGGCTTTGGAGGTGGTCTGCCAAACTATTTCAGCCTGCAACTCCTTCGCCTCGGCTATCTGAGGTTCTGCCCCGTCAAAATTCTCTATGAACCATTGGAGTCCGTCGATGGTGTTGTTTTCTTGTTTTATTTTCGACAACTGCGCCTCCGCCACGGCGAGCATCTTGGCGTGTATCTCGTCGTAGCCAAAACCATATACCGACTTGCAGGTGTTTTTGGTCTTTTGGGATGAGGCGTTGAAACGGTCGTTGGCGTTGCGTATCATTCGGTATCCTTTCAATGCGTTGTAACCCTGATACGACGGTTCGCAGATGACGCAGCCCATGCCGTAATTGGCAGCCATGGTCTCGGTGCTTTTTTCGAGAGCCTTGCCGAAGATTTTGGCGGCGTCGTCGTATTTCTGGTGGGCGAGGTTGTCAAAACCCGCTTTGAGTGCCTGCGGCGAGGCTGTGAGGGCGGCGATTGCCACCGCGATTATTGTAAGGAGAAGTTTTTTCATTGTTTATGGTAAAAAAGTCATTTGATTCTTATGCCGATGAGTGTCATGTCGTCCATCTGGAGGTCGTCGCCCTGCCATTCGGTAACTATGTGCTGTATCGTTTCCAATTGTTCGCGGACGTTGAGCGGGCTTATCTTGACGAGCGTGGATTGCAGCCGTTGCGACGAAAACCTCAGCCTCTCGCCATCCACAAAACTCATCTGGTCTTGTATGCCGTCTGAAAACATATAGAGCATGTCGCCGTGCTGGAGCGTCTGGGTGTAGGTGCGGAAGTTTTTGTTTTCCATCAGGGATTTGCCGATGGTCATCTTGTCGCCACGCAGGGTGATTGGCTGACCTTGACGGATGATGTATGCGGTCTGGTTGGCGATGGCGTATTGCATGGTCATCTGCTCGTGGTCGATGCTGCACACTGTCATCTCCATGCCGTCGGAGGGGCTGTCGTCGTTTTCGGCGTTGAGGGTGGATTTGATGAAAACCCTCATCTTGTCGAGCACTGCGCCGGGGTTGCGGGCGTCGTCTTCGGTGGTCATGTATTCTTTGAGTGCCGAAATGCCGAGCATCGAAAGGAACGCGCCCGGTATGCCGTGCCCGGTGCAGTCTGCCGTTATCATCACTGAATATCTGCCGCATTTGACTGCGCGGTAGAAGTCGCCGCTCACGATGTTCCTCGGACGGTAGAATATGAAATTATCGCCAAAGAGGTCGTCGATTTCCTTTTTGGAGGAGATGGCGGCGTTCTGGATGCGCTGTGCGTAGTTGATGCTCTCGATGATTTTGCGGTTGGCGGCCTCCACGTCCTCCCATTGCTGGGTGATGATGTTTTTCTGGATTTCTATCTCGTCGCGCTGCGTCTCAATCTCCGCTTTCTGGTTGTTGAGGGTTTCGTTTTTGATGAGGAGTTCTTCGTTGGAACGCTTCTTGATTTTGAAGGCGCGGTGTATCGCGATGGTGAGCGCGGCGATTAGTATAAGTACGGCGGCGAGCGACACTATGGCGGTAATCATTTGCCTCCGCTGCTCGGCGTGGATGCGTTCGGAGTTTTCCTGTTTGATGTGTTCGAGCATCATAGCCTGTGCGGTCTGCGCATTGGCGAGGGCTGTCATCGAACTGTCGTTGGTGAGGCGCGAGGCGTATTCAAATTGTTTTTCGAGGTTGATGAATGCGTTGTGCCAATCGCCAAGGCGTACATACACTTCTTTGAGCATCTGGTGGTGTTCGCGCAAGT
Organism: uncultured Bacteroidales bacterium; assembly: GCA_946409405.1. GTDB lineage: Bacteria > Bacteroidota > Bacteroidia > Bacteroidales > UBA3824 > UBA3824. Next base: position 9,716 of record CAMJWL010000050.1, on the reverse strand, counting down.
AACTCTCGAAGGTTTCGCCGGTGAGGTATTGCTTCTCCAAGTCGAGCAGGAATTTCTCCGCCTCGCGGTATTTGTGGAAATACAACAGGTACTGCACATATACGCGGCTGAGGTCGAGGTACGATTCGTTGTAGCCGTGCGAGAGGAAGTATTGCTCGGTTATTTTGTAATTGGTGAGGCAACTGTCGGCGTAGCGGCGGTCGCCGGTGAGATTGGCGAGTTTGATGTAAGCGTCGGCAAGGTCGCCGTGGGAGTCGTATTTGTTTAAAATGTGGTACGGGTTGTCGGATTTGGCTGAGTCGTGCAGTGCTATCGACTGTTTGAAAAGGTCGGTGGCTATGCGGAGGTGGACGCCGTCTTGGAGCGAATCTTCGTATGCCTGGTGTATGTTGCCAATCCATTGTATTGCAGTTGCCATTCCCGCGATGTCGCCGCACTCTTCGTTGATTTGCAACGCCTTGCGGTAATATTTTTCTGCCGATTGGTAGAAGTGCTTGTTGTAAGAAATGTCGCCCAATGTGGTGTAGCAAACGGTCATCAGCGTCGTGTCGTGGCTTCGGATGCAGATGTCGAGTGCGGAATTGAGGTATTGCAACGCGCTGTCGGCGAAGTTCTGGTTGTCGCAGATTCGCGCCATCATCAGGTATGCTGTGGGCAGGTGCACGGAGTCGCGGCTCTGTCGGAATAGTGATATACCTTTGGAGAGGTGCTTGTATGCGGTGCTGTAGTCGCCGTTGTAGAGATGCGCCCAAGCGATGTTGCTGTAGTTTTTGGCGCGGAGGATGGTGTCTTCGTCCTTGCAAAACATCAGCGACCTTGTGGAATATTTGAGTGAGGTGTCCACGTATTCGGTCTTGGCGGAGATTAGGTAGTAATTGTAAGCCTTCACGCTGTCCGGGGAGTCGGGCGTGGTGGCGGCGAGAATGCTGTCGAGTTCGCGCTGGAGCGCGTCGTCTGCTTCATCGTCCTGGGCGGAGACCGAAAGCGGCGCTGCGGCAAGGACGATGGCGTACAGCATTATGGCGATATGTCTGAGCAAAGATGACATAATGGAAATTTAGCACCGTAAAGATAAAAATTTTTGGTGACACAATTACATTTTTTAAGTTTTTTTTGAAAATTGCCCTGCCACACCGCCTTTAACGTTAAATCTGTGTTAATTTTTTCAATTTTTAACAAATAATGATTAACATTTTACGTTTTGATAATGTCTAATTGCGTGAAAATTATTAGATTTGCAGAAAAGAAAACTGGAATGCGGACGGCTCGTCCGCCTCATTCAGAACACAAAACACAAACACCCATATACAATGAAAAAAACATTATTCTTCGGCATCCTCGCGATGCTAATATCAATGGCCGCAAAGGCGCAAGACGAGAACGCAATCAAATATTTCGACGAAAATGGCGAAGAGAAGTCGAAGAAACAGACTGAGGCGACGAAAATTGCAGATAACACTACTACCACGCTTGATAATAAGTGGTATTATGTAAGCGACGAAATTACATTCGACGGTGCTATCAGTGTATCTGGCGACGTCCATTTAATCCTTTGCGACGGCGCAACACTAACCGCCAAAGAAGGCATCGTTGTTAATAGCGGTAACAGCCTTACCATTTATGGACAGTCAAATGGCGACAACACTGGCAAACTTGTAGCCACTGGCAACAACGGTTCGGCGGGCATTGGTAGCCAAATGTATTATACTTCTGGTACTATCACTATCAACGGCGGCAACATAGGAGCCACGGGCAGCGAAGATACTTATGGGTACACTTCCGCAGGCATCGGTGGAGCGGTATATGGCGGCGGCGGCAAAATATTCCTTAACGGCGGCAATATCACCGCCTCCAGCATCGGTTCGTATGATGGTCGGTCCGGTATCATCATCATCCGTAGTGCGGCAACTATTGACGCCTCGTCTGTGCTAAACGCCCCTGCCCCAAATATTATATCCCAATTCGATTACTTTGACGGCAAAATATTATATTATGTAGTGGACGACGAGAATCATTATGTCAGTGTAGGCGATGGCATCAGCACTGCCTGGCTCGGTGACGGCGACGAAGTCGATATTCCTGCAACCGTTAAAATTGGCGACCAAACTTATACTGTGACCAAGATTGCCGCCAGTGCTTTTAATGAGTGTGAAGATTTGAAAAAAGTTACTCTGCCGTCCACCTTGACATATATAGGAGAAGCAGCATTCCGTAACCTTCGTAATTGGCATGGCGAACTTGCCATCCCTGACGGGGTAACGGAGATTGCTAAAGATGCGTTTATGTTGTGTGGCAATCTTCAAGTAAAATTTGGCGAACACTCAGCATTGGAAACTATTGGAGACTGTGCTTTTTTGCAGTCGCAAATTTCAGGAGAAATCAACTTGCCGTCCACATTGAAGACGATAGGTAGTGCTGCTTTTCAGCAGACAGGAAATTTGAAAAAAATTAACATCCCTGCTTCTGTAGAATCAATTGGCTCCTTTGCGTTCCAAAGTAGCGGTTTGACATCTATATCTTTTGCCGAAAAAAATGGGAAACTTACCGAAATATCAAATAGTATGTTTCTTGGGTCTAATATTGGATCTGATGGCCTAACAATAATAATCCCTTCATACATCCAAAAAATAGGGGCTTCGGCGTTCAACCAGTGCCATTATCTTACTTCGATAACTTTCCAGACAGATGACGATGGCAACGGTGTGGAAATTATTGGAGACAAGGCTTTTTGGTATTGTCGCCCGGATGGTTATGGTGTAGGTGGTCTCGGTTCCATCACCTTCCCGGCGTGTGTTACGACTTTTGGCGAAGACCTGTTTGAGAATTGCGATGTCCTCTCTACTGTCACCATACAGAACCCAGAACCCACTTTGGGCGCAAATCCTTTTGGCGTTGGCAAATCTTCTCCCACCACTCTCATAATACCGCAGTGCGCCGACCCAACCAATTTTAGTGCATGGGCGGATTGTTTTGGCGGTGGCATCGAAAACGTGGCGGCTAACTTGGGCGACGCAGGTCTGACCGACGACATCATCAAGACATACGACGGCAACAACATCCTCGACCCATTTAATAAAGAATACACGGACGTAAATGGTAATGTATTCTTAATTAAAAGCCTATCATTCTGGGAACAGAAAGATGCGGGCATCATCAAATCTACCGATGCTGGCACAGACAAAATTATCAAAGCCACATACGACCTTACAACTACTGGCAACGCTAATCCTTGCGTACAGGGCGCGACGGCAAGGTTGGCTTCCAAGACAGGCTCTATCACTCCTATCACAATCACCAACGAAGAAATCAAGAGCCATATCTACACCAACAAAATGGAGGACGGCACCAACTTCTACGCCATTGCAAAAGACTACATAGGCGAAGGCCCGCTCGACGGCTCTAATACCGCTTTGCTGTATAAACATGCCACCACCGGCGAAACAATCAAATATTATCTTACGGCTGTATATGTGGATGTGGACGGCAATGAGATTTCATCTGCCGCAGATGCAAAGCAAATCAAAGTGTCCCTGCCAGCCGACGGTTCTGGAAAAGAAGGCGTGTATTATCCCACCCAAAGCAGCCCGACTCCAAACTATGTTTTTGAATCCAGCGAGCCATTCTTCTTTAATGGCTCGATAGGTGGCAATAGTATATATGGCGTCATCAGCGGCACCACCTTGACCATCAAATATGGCAATCCGGACGACGAACCCGCAGGCACTACCCCTCTCTATGCCAATACATCCTCGGACAACTATCCAGCATGGACTTCTGAATCAGGAAACACCTCTATCACGGTTGTACAAATAGACCCATCGCTCCGTCAGGCAAGGCCTACCACACTTGCCAAATGGTTTGCCAATCTCCAGGAGGTGGAGCAAATCTCTGGCTTGGAAAACCTCGTTACCACATCTGTAACAAGCATGGCAGAGATGTTCGCCTCGTGCGTAAAATTAAGAGACTTCGCCTTGGACAATTTCAATACGGCTAATGTACAGGATATGTCCAAAATGTTCTGCAATTGTAGCGGGTTGACTACTCTCAATTTGGGTAGTTTCAATACACACTCTGTTACTACAATGACAGACATGTTTAAGGATGCGACAAAACTTACCACTATCTATGTCGGCGACAATTGGTCTATTGCTGAGGGTAATGGCGATGGAATGTTTTCTAATTGTACGAATCTTGTAGGCGGCGAGGGTACTGCATATAAAGATAATACCGATGCCAACAAGGACAATGCTAAATATGCTGTAATAGATGTTTATTCGTATGTGTATCCGTTTGGTATGATGTACAATCCTGCCGGCTACCTCACTTCTGTCTCCCATCACGGCTACGCCATCTACAAGGACGGTACTCTTTCTTTCCATAGTGGAGCGAAGCCCGATTACATAGAAGGCGAATATTACGAACTCAACGACCCGAATATTGTTCCTGGATGGCACGATGATCATGCAGCAGACATCACCAAGGTTGAGATTGGAGAACCCATATACCCCATCACCTGTTTTAAGTGGTTTGAGGATTGTGCAAAACTCACCTCTGTTACAGGATTAGGTCAGATTTACGGAACGCCTGAGAGTCTGTATGGGATGTTTAAAGGATGTGCAAACCTATCAGCCGTAGAAAATATCAAAAGCATAAAAACTATAAACTGTACTTCCTTCAAAGAAATGTTTTATGGCTGTAGTAGCCTTACCGAGTTGGATTTAAGTACATGGAGTTTGCCCACCGCTACTAATTCAGCAATAAATATGATACAGATGTTCTATGGTTGCACCAATCTTACATACATAGACCTCAGTGGGTGGGATACCCAAGAGGTTAAATATACGACGAGCATGTTCCAAGGTTGCAGCAACCTCACCACCATTTTGGTAGGCACTAATTGGAGTAGAGACGGTATCTCTAATACTCTAATTGATTATCAAAATATGTTCGACGGCTGCGAAAAACTTATTGGCAACGCTGGCACCATGTACGACATCAACAACACAGACAAGACTTACGCCGTAATCGACGACCCAGACGACGGCGAACGCGGCTACCTCACCATCGGCGAGCCAAAAATCTTCTTGAATACATCCTCCGGTATTTATGAAGGCAGCACTACTATCGATTTGACCTACAGCGAAGTAACCCTGCCCACCAATCTTACAAAGGATGGTTACACTTTAAAAGGCTGGCAACGTATAATGGACAAGGACACCTCCACTTTGGCAGACAACTTCACCACAAAAGTTGCCAGAACCGCTGGCAACGGATGGTATAAGGCCATCTGGCAACTTACCCAATACTCCATCAACTTCCCAGAAGGCTTTACCGCCACCACCGGCAGCCCAGCCACGGAAGTTACCTCCGCCACCCAGGGTACGACAATCACCCTCACCTACAACGGCTCTGAGCCAATAAAAGGTGTGGAAATATTCCCGATGCCCAAGAGCATATTGATAAACGCAGCAGGACCTTTGGGGCTATTTGTGGGTAGAACGGCAACTCTCACCTGCACAATTGAGCCTGACGGCATTTTAGAAGAAGACAAAGTGGTAAAATGGACTTCCTCCGACGAAAACGTATTGAAGGTAGGCCTTAATACGGGCATATTAGAGGGAGTAAACCCCGGCGATGCCACCATCACCGTAGAGACTACCAACGGCAAGAAGGCTACGATAGAGGTTACTGTGCAATAGTGCAACAGATTTTGTTTTGCTGAATGAAAAAAACGGAATATCTTTACAGCGAAAAATTTAAAAAACATAAAACACATAATAAATATGAAAAGTACTACCAAATTTTTGACCTTATTATTCACGCTGATATTGGGCGTGGCGATAGATGCCACGGCGCAGAGCGGCGTAGAAGTTACCCCTGTACCTGGCACAACCAACCAGTGGCAATTTGACATGCCCGGCAACGACGTGCGCGTAAGGGCAGTTTATAAAAACAAGTACCAAGTAGTGTTGGCGTCCGGACTCGAAGAAATATTGACAGTCCCCGCCCATAGCGACGCCACCAACACCAGCACCATCTTCTACGAAGGCGAGACCTGCAACATCACGCTCAAACAAGGCAAGACCTTGGAGACTGGCTACCTCGTTTGCTCGTACAAAGACAAGGACGGCAATGCCAAGACTGAACTAATAGCCGCATCAGGCACCAGTGGTTACACATTTACGATACCCGAAGCATACGTGGAGAACGCCGAACCCTCCACCGACGGCTACCACGGTACTGTTACTATCACAGAACCCACATATATCGCCACATACGATACCGACCAAAAACAAGCATTCGCATCCCTTTCCGATGCACTCTTGTACGACTACGGCACCGGCGTCACCAAAGTGGACATCACCCTTACTAAAGCATACGAAAGCACCGAGACAGCCCAAATTGTAGCCGACCAAGACCGTACTTTTACCATCGACCTTACCCAAGGATTGACCGGCTCATGCAACATAGATTTCAAAACTGGCACATATATCATCAAAGGCGACGATACCAAGACCAAATTAGATCAGGCATACTTCCATATTACAAGCGGCGCATCCCTTACTATCAACGGTGGCGACTATGGTAATGGCTATTTCGGCATACAGATTGGTGAAAACCAATATAAATATATGGTGATAAATAATGAAGGTACTCTTAATATTTCTGGTGGCAAATTTTTCGGTCAAACTTGCGCCATGGAGATTGCGGCTGGTGCCAGTACAACACTCTCAGGCGGCAGGTATAAGGGTGGAATAGGTGCAATTAAAAGCAACGCAGTAATAACAAATCAAAGCGTGCCAGCCATAACTCTCCCCAATTACTATGCTTACTACACCCCGGAAGGTGAAGGTGAAAACAAAGTGGATAAGCGCGTCTCTGTTACACTCAGTGACGACAATTATCTCGCCGACAAAGCCGATGAGCATCACTATGCCCTTGCCGAATTAAGCGTTGCTTCTGTCCCCTTAAAAGACATCACCCTCGAGTTCGACGACTACCAATACGGCTATCCTTCCACTCCGAAGGTGGCTGAAGTAGAAACCAACGTTTACTATTCTTATAAGGCGACAAACGAAACCGATTACACTGAAATCGTTCCCGAAGATTTTGGTGTCATTATGAAAGACGTTAAGGTTGGCTCATACACCCTACGAGCCGAATATATTGCCACAAACCAAGGGGAAGTCACCGAATACGGCGTGGCAACGAAGGATTTCAACGTATATATATACCTTGCACCCAGTAGTGGCAAAAGTATCGATATTGGCGGAGTTGCTGGTTCTGCTACCTTCACGCAAGAATTCACCTCGCAGAATAATATGGTTAATATTACTGGGAGTACAAACCCGTTCTGGGTACAAGCCAATGCCGGAGCCACTGCGGGCGACTATTGGTTTGTTAACGCCGACAAATCTGTAAAAGTATTAGTTAAGGTAGTTGACCCGACCTACCAACTCTCATACTACAAGACGGGCGATGCTGATGATGCCGATGCGTCCACTCAGGACTTTGTCACGATGGAAGAGGCCATAGATTTCATCAATGATGCTTCCAAAAATGTTGACAAAGGCAACGACCTCACCATCACCCTGATGGCCGACTGGAATGACGCGGCACACCACGACATCACCATCCCCGGAAACATCGCAGACCTTACCATCGACCTCAAATCAGAAGGCAAGGAGTTGAAAGGCGGAGAATACGCTTTCACCGTCAGAGCCAATTCCAAATGCACCATCCTCGGCGACAACACCAAGACCGACATCAATGCAACCTTCTCTGTGCATGGTACTCTCACCATCGACGGCGGCAAATACACCGCAATCTATTCTGAGAATGACCTAATCTACAATAGCTCTACCGGAACGCTCTCTATCAAAGACGGCATTTTCCAAGGCGGTAGCAGTGTCTTGTATTCTATGAGCAACAATGTTAAACTGTATGGCGGCGAATACAGCAACGGCTTTGCGGCTATCCGTATGGGTGGTTCAAATAAAAAATGTTTGCCTACTGACTATAGTTTTTACAAAAAAGATGACAAAGGCATATTGGTTGCGATTGATGAGATATATAACGATAGCGAATTCCTTACCGACAAGACTGATGGCGATGCGCTTCAATACGTCAAAGTAGGTTCAGCACCAAGGGTGTACGCGCTTGCCTCCAAAGCGAAGGAAGAAGACTTGAACCCCTCTGTACTCACATTATATTATGGTCTTCCGCCAGCGGGCAATACTACATATTTCCCTAATGGATATGCTGGTCTCACAAAAGCCAACATCACCACCGCCGTATTCGACGAGTCGTTAAAGTATTACCATCCTACAACCCTTGACCGGTGGTTCGCCTCTTTTACCGCCCTCACTTCGATTACCGGCTGGGAAAACATCAACTGCGACAAACTTGGCGAATTAAATGGCTTGTTCTATGGCTGTACGTCTCTCGAAGTGCTCGATTTGCGCGCATTGAATACAAGCAATGTAACGGAAGAGACGTCTATGAACGCTATGAGTGGCATGTTCGAAAATTGTAAAAATCTCAAAACAATTTTCGTAGATCAATCCAATTGGGTGGTAAATACTGGTGTCAATTGTACCGATATGTTTGCGGGCTGCGAGTCCCTCATTGGTGGCAACGGCACCAAATTTAATAGCGACATATTTAATATCACCAATTTAGTAGAAAGAAGCAAAAAATACGCATCATACGCAGTTATCGATGCTCTCAACACTCCCGGCTACCTCACCGACGGCAATGTATTCAAGATATTCTACCGTGGTGTGGTTGGCAACGAAAACAAAGACAATCCCGCTTCCTTCACCGGCGAAGAAACCACTGGCATTACCATTAAACAACTCAGCGACCGTACAGGCTCCAAGTTTGTAGGCTGGAAACAGACATGGCCCCAAGTTGCCAATGCCACAACAGCCACATCAATTACAATCCCCGCAGGCTCTAAGGGACACCGCGAATTTACCGCTGTGTGGGAGTCTGCCTTTAAGATAACGTATCTTAATACACTGGGCAACCAAACCACTGCTGAATTTGACAACCTTGTGGATGCCATGACCCCGCCCAGCGACATATCTGCTACTGACAAGAAAATCACCGTACAACTCCTCCGCAACTACACCTCCCCATCCTCTGACGCCGAGGCAATCACCATACCGGAGGGCTACACATACAATGTCTATTTCAATAGCAGAGTCAGGAATAGTCAAGGTCTGTATTATGTGCCCACAATGCAAGGCTCTTACGATTTCACTATCAATGGTACGCTCTCCATCTCCGGCGACAACGACAAGACCTCGCTTGCTGGATTCTTTATTGTGGAAAAAGGCAGCCTAACCATCAATGGCGGCACGTACAAATTTAATAGTAAACTTGACAATGTTCACAAATATGCGATTATAAGGGTATCGGATCCTGCTGGTAGTGCCACAATTGAGAGTGGCATCTTTGGTGAAACTACTGGTCGATTTGGCTTGTTTAATGCTGCTGGTGCTACCTCTACCATCAAGGGCGGCAGATTTATAGGCTTAGACGCCGCTGTTCGAAACTTGGGCACGATAAAATTGGGCGAATTATGTAGGTATCACGCCATCAGTAAAGACGGCGACACTGAAATCAAAACCAAAATCACCAGTGCTTCGCCGTATAATTCCGATGGTTATCTTATTAACGACAAAGGAAATGATGTTAACGAGGCAGAG